>JAOACJ010000011.1 GCA_026417895.1 Patescibacteria group bacterium
GCAGCACGAGCGGTAACAAATCGGTTAGCAGAAATACCAGCACTCGTAACCTCGCGATAGGTTGTGCCGTTGTTAGTAATGAGCACATAGCGACCATCGGCTAATTTACCAAACAAACCGTCTGGTAAAACAGCACTTGATTCAATTCTTGAAGCTAACGGATAGGTAAATCTGGGCAAGAAGTCATCTGGTACCCACCAAGTATTTTTGAAGGTCGGGTCACCAAATAACGTCTTATAAACAGTGGCTGATTTGACTGGTCTTAATTTGCAATCAGGTGTGACATAGAAAACGGCTCGGGCTTCGTATTCCGGATAAACACTTCGACCGGTCCCTCTAAATAAAGAACCTGGTCTAAAGCAAACATAACCGCCATCAGGATAGGTGTCTAAAACCGCCTGACTAACGGTTTGAACGGTTGAGAAGTTATCCGGATAACCCCAAGAGCGATAAACTGACAAATATGGGAAAGCCAGTTTCTTGCCACCCTGAATCAAATAGACTGTGTCAGAAGTCGCCACTTTAACCAGACTACCATCGGTAATGGTTTGTGCTCCTACCTCAACTGCTGGCACAACTAAAGCGAGAACAAAAGATAAAGCAATAAAAGAAGTAATTATTTTTTTCGACATTTTTCCTCATTAACTCTCATCAATTTTCCCTCCAAATCATTGATGAGTTTATATAAACGTCCTCGTCGACCTTTATGCCTCTGACCGAAATCAGAGACGCGGTTGAGACCTGTCGACCTTGCTTTTCAGATCCGACCCGCAGGACGTAATTAACAAATTTTTAATTTTTAATTTTTTAAACTATTCGCGAAGCAAATCAGTTTTAAAAGAATTAGTTTCTTGAATAGGAGCAATTTTAAAATCAGTAGGTTTTTCTATCTTTTTGGGTTGAACTAAAGAACCAGTGGCCGGCAATGATTCTAAAGTTTCTGGCTTTCTTTCTTCAATAATCGGCTCTTCACTGGGCACTTGTTCTTCTTTTTTTTCTTCAGAAGAAGAAACAATAATTTTTTCCACTTCCATAGTTTTCTCTAAGACTGCTTCAACTTTCTTTTCTTTTAAAGCCTCTTTAGTTTCAGCTAAAAGTTTTTCTAAATCTTGATTTTGAATCAAGGCAACAATTTTTTTGTTATCTTGAATTGGAAGGTCTGGGGAAAATAAAATTTCTTCTTTAACCGGCAAACCAATCTCTTTTTTTAAAGAAACAAATTCTTTTTGAAACTCAATCACTGTTTTAGATAATTGAGGCGAAATTTTTGAATCAATAACCCCACCTCTACTGGCTAATTGTTTTGATTCTTTTAATCTTTTTTGCACTATCTCGGCTCTTAAAACTGGTTTTTCTTGAGACGGGCTCAACTGAAAGATGATTTTTTCCGAAGCTCTTTTTAGAGGATAAAGGGGTTCACCGGGTAAACTTCTTTCCGCCGCTTTTAAAAAGCCATAACCACTTAATAAAACAACAACCAGAATCATTAAGGTAGTAAAAACTGGTTTTAAATAAAAAAGAACCCCCTTTGCGGTAGGTGGAAATTTTTCTCTAAAATAAGCCAATAAATGGGCTTGGTCTTGCTCCACCCATTGACGATTAGCCTTAATCTTTTGGCACTGCTTTAAAAGTTTGATAACTTCTTTTTCCTGCCTCATATTAAAGAAGACGATACAACGCTAAAAGTGTGACAATTGACTTACGACTGGCAACTATCGACTTACGACTGGCCTTTTAATTTTTTACTGAAACCGCCAAGTTGATTTTTGATAGATTCTGCTTTTTCAACTATTTGAGAATAAGAGTTTTGAGTGATCAAATTATTATCTAAAGCAATATCTAAAGCGGCTACTACCTCATCGATGGAGCCGATACTAATGAGTAAGAAACGGTTAAATTCTTTATCAGAATTTCGACCAGAGCCTTCGGCTAAATTTAATAAAATAGAAATAGTTGCTCGTCTGATTTGTGATCCTAAATCATATTGATATATTTGAGGAAATTTCGAAGTAATAATAAAAATTAGTTTTATAAATTCTCTAATATCTTTATAAACTGGAAACTTTTTGAATCTAAAACTCATATTTGTTGGTCGTCAGTTGTCAGTTGTTAGTCGTTAGTCGTTAGTCGTTAGTCGTCAGTCGTCAGTCGTCAGTTATCAGTCGCTTTCGCAGTAGTTTAAGACCACGTGAAGCAAGTTGGCGGACGTTCGTTTGATTCTGGTTAAGTATCTGAGCAATTTCCTTAAAGGAAAGGTCATCAACATATCGTAAAATTAAGACTTCGCGATAACGGTCAGGAATTTTTTTTAAGGCTTCTTCAATTTGATAAAGATTTAATTTCAAATCGATTTCTTGCGCCAAATCTTTTGGTTCTTCAATTTCTTCATCAATTTCTTCTAAAGAAATTTCTCTTTGTTCTTTTTGACGATAAAAATCAACAATTAAATTTCTGGCTGTTTGATAAACAAAGGAACGGAAATTTTTAATTTCTCCACCATTAGCCAGATAGTCTAAAATTTTAAAAAAAACTTCGCTCGTTAAATCCTGGGCTTTTTCTTGATGAGAGGTTTTAAAATAAATAAATTGATAAATTTTTTCTCGATAAGCAGAACAAAGGCGAGCAAAAGCGGCTTGATTCCCGCGGCGTGCTTGATGAAGAAGAATTTTTTCTTGAATCCGCAACATATTTTCATCTTTAAAGAGTGCCAAGTTTAGCCTTGATGGTCATTTCCTGATTCTCTCTGATAACTAAAAAATCAACTTCCTCGCCTGGCGAAAATTCCTGAATTATCTCGGTCAAACTCTTTGTCTCTTCGAGTGGTAAATTATTGATTTTGAAAATCAGGTCGCCCTTTTTAAAACCAGCAACAAAAGCTGGGCTTTTTTCTTTGACTGAATAAACCAAGGCTCCTGATTTGATGTTTTCCAAATAAGCTGGCGTGGCAGAAAAGTCTTTTAAATCAATGAAGGTCAGGCCCAGAAATGGTCTCTTGATTTTTTCATTTTTAAAAACTCGTGGAAGAAGAGATTGAAAGTGAAAAAGGGGGGCAATTTTATTTCTTGGTTGAGAAACAAAACCAACAAAAGCACCGTCTAAATCAAAAACAGGAGCATTTGAAAAATTGGCTGGCAGTTCTTTGTTAATTTTGATAAATTGAGAAAATTTTTCTGTTGATTGAATAAGATTTTTTTCTGTCTCAGAAATAAAACGAGGCTGACTGACAAGTGCTAAATCAAAATTAAAAAATTTATCAAAAAATAAAAGAGTTTTGCCAAAATTCAGAGATTCTTTATCAATAAATTTTACGACCGGTAAATCCTTGGCTTCAATTTTTAAAAAAACGGTCTGGCTTAAATCATCAAAAATTATTTTTTTAACGGTTAATCTTTTTTTCTCAGAAGTTAAAACCTCTAAACTAAGATTTGGTTGAGTAAGAACATCTTTGGCTGTTGCTAACCAACCATCTCTGGTTAAAATAACCGCTAAAGCCGAACTTTCTTCGGGCAAAACAAAACCAGAAATAACTTCTTTACTTTTATCTATTTTTTTCGAAAAAAAAACCCGGACAACTTGTGGTGAAATCTGACTGGTCACGTCAGCAATCCTCTCTTCCGGGATGACGGTAATATTTTTTTCCGTAAAAAGAGTGATTTCTCTTTTTGGTAGAAATTCCTCAAAGTTTATTTTTTTAAAAAAAGGAATTTTAATTTCTTTTCTGGTGAGCAGATAAAGAGCGCCAAAAAAACCAGCCAAGAGGCCAAAGATCACAGAGACAATCATTGTTAAAATGATAATTTTTGTCGAAATTTTTAATGGCTTTTGGATGGTGGCAAATTCTTTATTCTCATAAAGCTTCTCTAAAGCTTCGGTTTTTTGAGGGGTAACAATCTCTTTCTGGGAAAATTCTTTTTCTTCTTGGTTTTGATTTTCAATTGTAATTTTAGGCATAAATTTTATTGCTCAATCTTCTTATCTCCATTTTGCCAAAATTAGAGTTAAAATCAAGAGAAAAGAAGCAAGGGCAAGATATTTCTTGATTGTTCTCTCGGTCAAAAGAGTGCTTAAATTTTCTTTTAAAAAATTAATCATTAAAAAGAATAAAATAGTTAAAACCAAACCGTTGATATAAAAAGTGGTGGGAAGAAATAAAAAAGCATAAAATAATTCAAGAACTATTAGGTTTGGAAAGAAAGAATAATAAATTAATATTTTTTTCTCTAAAGAAACTTTGGTTTGGCGGAAAATGAAGTAAATTATCAAAAGATTAATCAAGAAAACTAAAGATAACAGAATTGGTAGGGAAAGATTGAAAAATGTTTTCAGGGCAAAAAAAGAAGAATAAAACCAAAAAATGATTAAAAGGGTAAGGGTTAAAGAAATGTTTTCTAAAGAATAGGGAATGTAAACTCTCGGTCGATAGAGAAACCGAAAAATTGCCTCAAGAAAAAGCCAGACAAAGAAAGTCAAAAATAAAATAAAAATAGTTTTAAAGATTGGCTGTTGAATAAAAATTAAAAAAAGTACAGCGCTTGTTTCTAAAAGAAATAAAATAATTAGAAAAAACCAAAAATTTTTTAAATTTTCTTTAATTAAAAATAAATTAAGTAAAAGGGAGGAAAAAATGGCTAATGAAAGAAAAAGAAAAAAAATCCAAGAGGGAAAAAGAAAGGTGGCGCTTAAAAGAAAAACAAAAACCAAAAAAGAGGTAAAAAGAGGTATAAATCGTTTAATAATAAATAAAGAAACAATCATAAATTCAAGAAGTGAGAAAAATTAATAACCTAAAGTGGTAAAATCTATCTCTCGCCAATTATTTTCTTTTTCCTCAAATTGATAAAGTTTTATTTCGTAGGTTTTTTCTTCTTGAGAATAAATATAATCAATGGCTGTTTTTCCGCCAATTCTTTTCGTTGATAAAACTTTTTTATCTAAAATTTTTGGTTTAGCCACTCTTTCAATTTTCATTTTGCCTTTTGGCGAAAGAAATTCTATCGTCTCACGTTCGCCAAAGACTGATTCGCCGCCTATCGTCTTAGCAATTTCAATTTTATCTTTAACTCGCTTAGTAATGCCAAATTTTTCTTCTATGGCAAAAATCAAGTTTTCCCATTTTTCGTCAGTCATAGTCTTTTTTTATTTTAACATTTTTCTCTTTTTTATCAAGTTTTCTCTGTTGTCTTAAATATCGATAAGCCTTTTGCAATATCTCCTTTGAGTTTTTAAAAGTTAATTTTTCTAAAGCATTTTCATAAGATAACCAAGCAAAGTCATGGTGTTCAAAAGAAAGTTTTATTTTTTTTGTTTTTGTTCGAGTTAAATAAATGGTATTTTCTTTGAAAACCAGCTGTTTCTTTTCTTCGGGTCGATAACCACGGAAATAGTATTGATATTTTTCTCGAAAGCCAGGAATAAATTCTAAGTTTTTTATTCCTGTTTCTTCAAAAATTTCTCTCCTCACCGTTTCTTTTTCGTCTTCCCCTGTTTCAATTTGTCCCCGTGGAAAATCCCACCAAAATTTTTCTTTTGTCCCATAACAAATTAAGAGAAATAAAATTTCACCCTTTTCTTGACGGAAAACAACTGCTCCGGCTGATCTAATTTTTTTCATAAATCCCTTCAAAAAAATTTTATAAAGTTCTACCCAGAGACGTATTTTTTATAAATTTTTTATAGAAGAGAAATGAAATAACCTAAAATTCCGCCGGCTATAATTGGCGGCAAGGCAGGCAAAGGTTGACGCTCTTTGAGAAAGAAGAAGGTCAGAATAAGAAGGCCGAGGAAAGAGCCGAGAATAATAAAAACTGAAGAGATTAAACCTTGACGCAATGCCGAAATAGCAAAAGCCAGAGGTAGGGCCAAATCGCCAGTTCCTAAAAAAACAAAACCTTTACCAATTTCGACTTCAGAAATTTTCGTGGTAAAGTCTTTTAATCTTTCCGGAATGGTTAGAGCAAGAATTAATCTGCTGGCTAACATTTTTTTAAACATCTCAATCATCTGACCGCTACCAAAAACCATTATTAGATCATAAACGGCTAAAATTAATAAAATCAAAATCATTTGAAAAGGAAAAAGTGAACCACCGAGGAAAACACCAGCCCCTACGACGCAAATGGCAATTAAGATATTTTGACAAATAACATTAGGAAAAAAATGTAAAAGAAGAAAAAGAAAGATAATTATAAGGAAAGGAAGAAAACTGTTCGGAAACCAAATTAAGAAAACTAAAGAACCGGTCGTAAAAACTAAAAAATAGAAAATAAGTTTAAAAGGAAATTTTCTCTTTTTAAAAATTTTTAAAACAAGGAAGATAAATAAAACAGCACTGATAAAAGCAATAAAAAAATCAGCAAGTGATAGCGAGGGCGTAAAAATTCTCTCTTTAAATTCCGGCAAAGAAAAAAATTTCAGACCAGTAAAAAGTCCAGCTATCTGGATAAGCAAAAAACTTCCCATTTGTCCAAAAATTAAATTAAGTTTTGCTTTGTCCATCTTAAGGTTGATAAAATTTTTTTCTTTTAAGTTGTCGGGGCAAATATTCTTGTATCACTTTTGATTGGGGAAAATGATGAGGATATTGATAATTTTTTCCATAACCTAAATTTTTCATTAATTTTGTCTCAGGATTTCGTAAATGAAGAGGAACGGGTAAAGGACCAGTTTTACTCACCTCTTCTTTGGCTAAAGAAAGGGCGCGTAAAACCGCATTCGATTTCGGTGATTTGGCTAAATAAATAACGGCTTGAGCTAAATTTAATTCCGCTTCAGGCAAACCAACGAACTCTAAGGCTTGGGCGGTGCTGGTGGCAACAACTAAAGCATTAGGATTAGTGTTACCAATATCTTCGGAGGCAAAAATAATCATCCGTCGAGCAATAAATTCTGGGTCTTCGCCGGCTTCTAACATTCTCGCCAGCCAATATAAAGAAGCGTCCACATCAGAACCGCGCAAAGATTTGATAAAAGCAGAAATAAGATTATAATGTTCTTCGCCTTTTTTATCGTAAAGTAAAGTCTTTTTCTGAAAAGCTTCTTGAACAGTTTTTCGATCAATGATTTTCACGCCTTTTTTATTTTTCGAAGCTATTTTTGCTGCTAGTTCTAAGGTATTTAAAGCAACCCGCCCATCACCAAAAGCATTTTCAGCTAAAAAATTTAAAACCTCTTCTTTAATTTCTATTTTTTCCTGGCCTAAACCTTTCTCTTTATCGGCCAAAGCTCTTTTTAAAATTTTTTTAATTTCTTCTTGGCCTAAACTTTTCAAAACAAAAACTCGACACCGCGAAAGTAAGGGAGAAATTACCTCAAAAGATGGATTCTCGGTTGTTGAGGCAATTAAAATAATTGAACCGTCTTCAACATAAGGCAAAAAAATAGCTTGCTGGGCTTTATTAAAACGGTGAATTTCGTCTAAAAATAAAATGGTTCGTTGGCCATAAGCCTTCAGACTTTGCCTTGCCTCTTGGACAATTTTTTTGATTTCAGTAGTCGAGGTTTCAACGGCAGAAAAATAAATAAACCGAGAATTGGTTCTCTCGGCAATGATTTTGGCTAAAGTAGTCTTGCCTGAACCGGGCGGTCCCCAAAAAATCATAGAAAAAAGTTGATCATTTTCAATGGCTTTTCTTAAAAGTTTTCCGGAACCAATGAGATGTTCTTGGCCAACAAATTCATTAAAATTTTTTGGTCTCATTCTCTCAGCTAAAGGTGGTTGATAATTTTTTTCTTGAAATAAAGACATAGAAAGAATTTCAATAATTTTCTATTAACATTTTAGCAATTTTTTACCCCCTTGACAAATTTTTATTTTTTGAGATAATAGAAATAGAAAATTAAGGAGGAAAAATGAAAAAAAAAATAAAAGAAAAAATTTTCTATATATCATTTGTAATTTTTTTTATCGGAATTATATTCTTTATCTGGTGGATCTATGGTTACCTCGTCGGTATTGGCGAAACGGCCATCGAAAAGATTTCTCCGCCTGTGGCAATACTTATTCTCTTGATAGCTCTATGTTGTGGGCTGATAGCTGAGGAGTTAGAAGATCGCTTAGAAGATCGCCTCGACCACCCAGACAAGACTGACGAAAAAAAATAAAATTAAAAGGGCTCAGGGATTTTCGGGGAGAGGTTTTCGGATTGATAAATTAAATGATAAATTAATAAATCTCCTCTCTCTGAATTTTCCCCAGAGCCCCCTTCTTCTTCCTATCAGCGTGTTAACACGTTAAAACGGTTGACGAGAAAAAAGAAAATGATAGAATAGTTTTGTTGAGATAATTTTTTATCGGGGTATGGCTCAGTGGTAGAGCGCTCGGTTCGGGACCGAGAGGTCGGCGGTTCAAATCCGCCTACCCCGATTTTTTCTTTTTCAATAAGTTAAGCAACAAAAATAAAAAGATAATCGCCCCAGCAAAAATACCAATATTTTGCCAATTTAATTCTCTTTTTTTATCTTTGACAACTTTTATTTTCTCAATCGGTGAAGAACATTGGGCGATGGAACATCGCCTCACCTCTTCTTTAATCTGCCAGATAACTTGTTTATTGACGCCTTCAAGAGCTAAATGGCCGATAAAAACTACTGGCACGCCAGTTGGTTTAACCTGATAAGCTTCAGCTAAAGTGTTTAAAAGTTTTTGATTGAAAGGATGATGCCAAACTTCAAAAGCATTAATTTTTAACTGTGGATATTGCTCTTGAATTTCTTTTAAATGAACGGTCATTTGAGCGCAATAAGGGCAGCCTTCGCCATAAAAAAAATATAACTCAATTTGATTTTTGGCAAAAGCACATTGAGTTAATAAAAAATATAAATTACCAATGACTAAAATAATAAATAAAATAATTTTTCTGTAATTTGTCATTGTTATTTAACAATTATTTCTGACATTCTGGACAAAAATAGGTACCTCGGCCAGCTAAAGTTATTCTCTTGATTCTATTACCACAACGAAAGCATTTTTTGCCTTGGCGGTCATAGACTTTTAAATGAGCAACATACTCACCGGCCTTACCTTCGGCATCAAGATAGGCATCAACTGAAGAGCCACGGTATTTAATTGATTCTTTTAAAATTTTTAAAAGATAATGATATAAATCAGAAATTTCTTTTTCGCTAAGAGTTTTAACTATTCTGGTTGGTAAAATTTTTGCCCCCCAACAAGCTTCTTGCGCATAAACATTACCAACGCCAGCCAAAAAGGTTTGATCCATCAAAAGCGGTTTTATTTTTTGTCTTGGTTTTTTAGAAAGCAATTCTTTAAATTTTTCTAAAGTAAAATTTTTTTCTAATGGCTCAGGACCAAATCCTTCTTTTTGAAAATAATTTTCTAAATCTTGAGTTTTAATCAATTTTACCCAACCAAATTGACGAAAATCATGGTGGATAAGAAAAGTGTTGTCGTTAAATTCGTAGATAAGATGTGATTCTTTGTCTTGTTTTTCTAATTTTTTTTTAAAAATTATCCGACCGGTCAATTTTAGATGAATGACTAAAGAATAATTGTTGAGAAGTTCAATAATTAAAAGTTTGGCCCGTCGCCAAATTCTTTTAATTTTTGTGCCAACGACTATTTTTTCAAATTTTTTTGGCGCTATCCCCTCGATTAACTTTGGTAGTTTAATTTGAATAGCCTTTATTTTTTTACCAATAATTTTTTCTTTAAGTTGATTAACAATCGTTTGAACTTCTGGCAATTCTGGCATAAAGATTCTATTTAAATAAAAAATAATAGAAAATAGATAAAAGATTTTTTTGATTTATATTTTTGATTTTTTTCTTTTGTCATTATATTGAAACTCTTCGCCGTGACCAGGATAAACTATCATTTCTGGCTTTAAAATTTGAGAAAGTTTATTTAAAGAATCCTTTAAATCCTCTTCAGAGCCGCCAGCTAAATCAGTTCGACCATAACCATTTTCAAAAAGTGTATCGCCGGTAAAAATTTCATTCTTACCTAATAAACAAATACTGCCGGCAGTATGGCCAGGGGTATGAATAATTTTTAATGATTCTTGACCAATTTTTATTTCTTTTTTCTCAGTCAAATATTGATCGGCTGAAAAATTAAGAAAATTTTCTTCTTTTTTGTGGTATAAGATTTTTGCTCCAGTCTTCTCTTTCAAGTTTTTAGCTGCTGAAACGTGGTCAAAATGATAATGAGTCAAAATGATATATTTTGGCCTAGCTTTCGTTTTTTTTATTTCTTCTAAAATTTTTTCTACTTCGTCGCCAGGATCAATGATTGCTAATTCGTTATTGGAATATATTAAGTAACAATTTGTTATAAGTGGTCCAACTTTAATCTTTTTAACTGCCATACTCATCAAAATCAATTAAAATCTATTCCATAAAGTCTTAATTTTTACTGCGATCGTTATAAATTATAAGACGGGAAATTTTATAGGTTGTGGATTACTTTTGGGATAAACTCAAAAATGTCAGAGGCCAAAACACTTTCACCGTATTTTTTGGCCGCTAATTCGCCAGCCTTACCATTAATATAAGCGGCCGCACAGGCTGATTCAAAAGGAGAAAAACCGCGGGCTAAAATGGCGCCACAAATACCAGCCAGAGTATCACCAAAACCACCCTTAGTCATAAAAACAGAACCAGTTCTATTAAAAACTGTTTCTCTGCCATCAGAAATAATATCAACGTGACCTTTGAGTAAAATTGTTAGACCTAATTTTTTTGCCCATCTTTCTACTTTTTCTCGACGGTCATCTACATTTGGCAAAACTTTTTCATTAGTTAAAATTTTAAATTCTCTAAGATGTGGTGTAATCACTGCTTTTTTATTTTTTAAAATTACCATTTCTTGTGCCACAGCATAAATGGCATCAGCGTCAATGACCATCGGCAAATTCGTTCTGGTAATAATTTCCTGAATAGCTTTTAAAGTTTTTTTGTTTCTTCCTAATCCTCCACCAATGACTAGCGAATTAAAATTTTGACTCATCTTTATAATTTCGGGAGTATGAGCTAACTCTAAAAAATCTCCTTCTAAAGGATAACAAATTAAGTCGGGAGCAAAAGTGGCGGCAATATCCATCGCTCTTTTGGGTCCGATAATAGTAATCAAATCTGCCCCGGCCCTTAAAGCACTCAGAGCATTAAAAACTGGTGAGCCAGAATATCTTTTTGAACCAGCAACAATTAAAACATAACCATGCTCGCCTTTATGCGTCCATGGTTTTCGTGGCAAGTAAATTTTTTTTAAAAGATTTTTCATTTTTTTCCTGTTAATTTATCCAGCCAACCAACCACCGTCAACGACCAGAGTAGCACCGGTAATGTAGTCCGCTTCTTCGGAGGCTAAAAAAACAGCGGCCGCAGCAATATCTTCAGGTTGACCAATTCTTCCTTTAGGAATTTGAGAGAGAATTGCCTGACGAACTTTTTCATCTTCAGTCACGGGTTTAGCCATTTCCGTATCAATAGCCCCCGGCGAAATAGCATTGACATTGATACCTTTTGGCGTCAATTCTAAAGCTAAAGCTTCAGTAAAAGCAACAATACCGCCCTTTGAGGCACAATAATGAGTTAAATTTGGAAAACCAAAACCAACTTGACCCATGGCCACTGAAGCAATGTTAATAATTCTTCCCCAACCATTTTTAATCATTTCTTTGGCTACTGCTTGAGCACAAAGATAATAACCCTTCAAATTAACAGCCAAAACCTTATCCCAATCTTCTTCGGTGATTGCCAAAAATGGTTTAAAAGGAGCAATACCGGCATTATTGACTAAAATATCAATTTTGCCAAATTTTTTGACAGTTTTTCTTACCATTTCTTCAATTTCTTTTTTATTGGTCACATCACATTTCACCGCTAAACCATCAGAACCAATTTCTTTAATTTCTTCAACGACTTTTTGACAATCATTTTCATCAAGATCAGAAACAACCACTTTAGCCCCGGCTTTAGCCATCATTAAAGCAATACCTCGACCAATGCCTCGTCGAGCGCCAGTGACAATAGCCACTTTGTTTTTTAGATCAAACATAGAATCTAACAAGTTAAGTGAAATAAACCAACAACCTTTTTATTTTTTGATTTATATTGATTATAAATTTTTATCGCTTGACCAGTTGGTTCAATAAAAAATTTAATTTTTTCTTTCTTTAAAAATTCTAAAGCATCAGGAGAAACTTCAGCTACTCCTGATTCACCGGTCCCAATGACAACAATTTCTGGTTTTTGAGAAATGGCTTTCTCTAAATCATTCTTCTCAATGAGATGAGAAGAACTGCGCCACCAAGAGTGGACTTGATTATCGCAATCAATCCAAACATCTTGGTGATAATCTTTGCCATCGATGACAATGTTGCCAAAATGATAAGAATTAATCATTTTATTTATTTTCTTTTATTTTTTATCTATTTAATACCTAATTCTTGAAGTTGTTTTTTATCAATTTCTGAGGGGGCGTCCATCATTAAATCTTTAGCATCTGAAGTTTTGGGGAAAGCAATAACTTCACGAATGTTTGGTTCATTGGCTAAAATGGCAACCAAACGATCAAGGCCAATAGCAATACCGCCGTGAGGCGGGGCACCATATTCTAAAGCTTCTAACAAATGACCAAATTTGTTTTGAATCTCTTTTTCTGTTAGACCTAAAATTTTAAAAATTTTTTCTTGTAATTTTCTCTGATGAATTCTAATCGCCCCACCGCCAAGTTCAAAACCATTGCAAACAAAATCATATTGTTTAGCCAAAACTTTGTCTGGATTCTTTTCTAAATATTCTAAATCTTGATCCTTGGGGGCAGTAAAGGGATTATGTTTGGCGACTAACCTTTGTTCTTCTTCAGAATATTCAAATAAAGGAAAATCAACAACAAAGCAAAAAGCCAACTCATTTTCATTTTTTTTCTCTCTTAAATCTGGTTTGTCAGAATAAAGTTTGGTTATTGCCTCTTGATAAGAAATTCTTGGAAAAGGAATTTGAAAAATTTTTTTCTCTGGAAAAAGGTTTTGAATTAAGTCAATAAAAAGTTCCTCAATTAAATTCATTATCTCATTTTCTTCAACAAAACTCATCTCTAGATCAAGTTGAGTAAATTCTGGTTGGCGATCAGCGCGTGGATCTTCATCGCGAAAACAACGAGCAAATTGAAAATATTTTTCAAAACCAGCTATCATTAAAAGTTGTTTAAATTGCTGAGGGGCCTGAGGTAAAACATAAAACTTTCCTTTATGTAGACGCGAAGGAATCACAAATTCGCGGGCCCCTTCTGGTGTTCCTTTAGTAATATAAGGTGTTTCAATTTCCAAGAATCCTTTTTTGTCTAACCAATCTCGACAGAATTTAACCACTCGATGACGTAGAATTAAATTATTTTTCATTTTTTCACGACGGAGATCTAAGTACCGATACTTTAATCTTAACTCTTCTTTTGTTTCTTCTTTTTTTTCATCTTTAGAAATTTCAAAGGGAAGAGTTTTGGCTTCATTGAGAATTTGTAAATCTTCGGCTAAAACCTCAATTTCCCCTGTTTCCAATTTTGGGTTAATGTCTTTTTCTGGTCTTTTTTTAACTTCTCCTTTTATAGAAACAACAAATTCTGGCTTCAATTCTTTTGCTTTTTGGTATATGACTTTATTTTTTGGTGTAAAAACGACTTGTACTAAACCACTTCTATCTCTTAATAAAATAAAGATCATCTGACCAATTTTTCTAACAAAATGAACCCAGCCTTTTAATAAGACTCTTTCCTCTATTTTATTAAGTGTTTCTTGATTGAAAATTCTTTTCATATTCATAAATTAAGGCCTCAATCTATTTAATAGTCTGGGAAAAGGAATTGTCTCACGAACATGATCTAAACCACAAAGCCAGGCAATAGTTCTTTCAAGGCCTAAACCGAAACCTGAATGAGGTACTGAGCCATAGCGACGCAAATCTAAATACCATTGATATTCTTTTTTGGGCAAATTAAATTCTTTAATTTTTTCTTCTAAAATTTTTAGATCATCAATTCTTTGACTTCCACCAATAATCTCACCATAACCTTCTGGTGCTAATAAGTCATCATTCAAAACATATCTTCGATCTTTTGGGTCTGGTTTCATATAAAAAGCTTTAATTTTGGCCGGATATTTTTCGATAAAAACCGGCCGGTCAAAACTTTTGGATAAGATCGTTTCCTCATCACCACCAAAATCATCTCCCCATCGGATTTTTATTCTTTTCTTTTTTAAGAGACTAACAGCCTCATCATAAGTAATTTTATAAAATGGTGATTTGATTTTTTTAAGGGGTTCTAAATTTCTTGCTAAGAGCATTAATTCTTCTTTTCTATTTTCAAGTACTTTTTTGACGATATAACAAATCAATTCTTCTTGAATTTTCATATTTTCTGGATGTTCAACAAAGGCCATCTCTGCATCCATCATCCAGAATTCAATTAGATGACGACGAGTTTTTGATTTTTCAGCACGAAAAACCGGGCCAAAATCGTAGACCCGGTTTAAAGAATAAATTAAAGCTTCAAGATAGAGTTGTCCAGATTGAGTCAAATAGGCTTTTTCGCCAAAATAATCTGTTTTAAAAAGAGTCGTCGTTCCTTCACAGGCAGTAGGTGTCAAGATTGGTGTCTCTGTTAAAACAAAACTATTATTTCTCATAAATTCTCGAATCGCCCAAACAACTTCATCGCGAATTTTTAAAATTGCCTGCTGGCGACGAGACCTTAGCCATAAATGGCGGTGGTCAAGCAAAAAATCTACCCCATGAGATTTTTTGCCTATCGGATAAAGGGAAGTAATTTGAAAAATTTTTAATTCCTTAACCGCCATTTCATAACCAGAAGGAGATCTTTTTTCTTGATACACCCTACCACTTATCTCAATACTTGATTCAATGGTTAGTTTTTTCGTCGCCCGCCAGGTTTTTTCATCAACATCTTTTTTTGAAACAACAGCCTGAATTTCTCCTGTCCCATCCCGAAATTGGAGAAAATAAATCGAGCCGGAAGAACGAAGGTTAAAAACCCAACCCTTTAAGATTACTTCTTGGTTTAAATATTGATGAATATGTTTTAGTAGAATATACATAATAGAAAAAATCTAAATTCCTAAAAGTCTTGAATTTTATTAGTCACTGGAATTTATTACGATTTGGTATTTTCGGCTTTAGGATGTTTTTCAAATAATTGACTTGAAAATGAAAACTACTTTACGCGATAAACTAGGTTTATCTTCACTGTCACTTCTTGTTCACCGGGTTGGATAACTGGTGCGGCGGTAATAGCCCCACCACCAACACCTCCATAATCTTTCATTGTTTCTCCGCGAGGTACGGGATAAAAATAATCTTCATAAACATTAATCAACTTCTTTAATCTGAGACCGGTTTGCTGAGCAATTTTCTCTGCTTTTGCTTTAGCTCTTTTAATCGCTTCCGTTCGTGCTTTTTCACGAATTAATTCTGGGTCATCAATAGAAAACGAGAGGTCGCCAATTAAATTGGCACCTTTTTCCGCCGCCCTATCCATTACCTCACCAATTTTTTCAAAGTTTCTGATTTTGATCAAAACTTCTTGTTCTAAAAGATAACCTCTAAAAATTCTTTGTCCTTCTTTAGTCCATTCATAGCGAGGCGTCAAGTTGTACCGCGTCGTCTGAATGTCTTTTTCATCAATTCCTAAATTTTTTACTTCCTTTAAAACCGCATTCATTTTTTCGGTGTTTTCTTTAAGAACATCCTTAATCACCCAGCCTTCGGTCGTTACCCCTAACTTAATGAAAGCAATATCTGGTTTAGCAAAAACCTTGCCTTCAGCACTGACAGTAATTTCGCGTGGATAATCAATGGATTTAAATTTAAAAACCGCGATGGCAGTAAAAAAACCCAAAAGGCCTAAAATTAAAACCAGTAAAGTAATGAAAAGCCGATGAGAAAGCTCCAGTTTTTTTGTTTCTTGTTCCATAGGTATTAATTATTAATTATTAAATTATATCATCGACTGAGCAAAAATTGGACAGTTAAAAAAACGATAAAAAATAAAACCAAAAAGATTCCCTCCGTCCAAGAAAGTTCGTCTCGACTTTTTATAAAAACGGTGAAAATGATCAGAACAAAAAGAAAAAATAAGGCGCCAATCAAAAAAGTAGAGAAAGTAATAATTTCGATGGGAAAAATAATCGCTGCTAAACCTAAGGCTAAACAAGAATTAACTACGATTGTTCCCAGAGAATTACCTAAAGAAAGTTCTTCTTGTCTCTTTAAAGCAGCTCTTAGACCAAAGGCTAATTCTGGCAAGGTCGTACTCAAAGAAATTAAAATTAAACCAATTAAAATTAAAGAAAGTTTCAGAGAAATAGCTAATATCTGTGTGATTTTGACAATAATTTCCGCTGAACCAATTAAGAGAATTAAACCGAAAAATAAGAAAATAAAATTTTTAAATAAATGTCTATTTTTTTCCTCAGAGGGTAGTTTTAAAAGATAATCTTTGTCTTGGAAAAAGAGAAAAACAAGATAAATAATAAAAAGAGTAATTAAGGCAAGACCGTCAAGACGAGAAAGTTTACCATCTAAAGCCAGGAGCACAGGATAAAAACTCGCTATTAAGGAAAAAAAGGTTTGACCTTTGATGGCGCCCCTTAATTTGATTTTTGAAACAATGATTGCTGTTAACCCTAAAATTAAAGTAAGGTTAACAATGTTGGCTCCAATAACATTGCCTAAAGAAAGGGTGGGAATTTGGTGAAAAGCAGAAGTAAGGCCGATAAAAATTTCTGGTAAAGAGGTTGCTACGCCAACAAAAATAAAAGAAAGAACAAACGGACTCCATCTAAAAATTGCGCCAATTTTTTTTAAAGATTTTATTGTTAAATCAGCCCCTTTTACCAAAACAAAAGAAAAAAGAAAAATTAAAATGAGATAAACAATCGTCATTTTTTTATTTATTTTTTTATCTTTTATTTATAGGTGTCGATCGGCCACTTTGGTCGCCCCATAAGCTTCGGGTTTTGTTTTAACTGTTAGACCATACCCCCTGATCATACTAACAATTTCTTTAATCATTTCTTTTGTTTCACCCCCCTCGCCAATATCAACATGAATCTCTACCTCACATCTGGCTAAAGTTTTTTTATATTCTCTAAAAAGTTTAAGAATTGTTAAAGCAGTGGTAAGAGAAAGATTAACTTCTTCATAAATTTTTTGTCTCAAAGTCTTGACCCTTTCTCCATAAATTTTTCGCCAAAAATATCGACCACCTTGACCAAGACGGTGGACAACAATGGCATTAACTAATTCTATTTCACCTTGACCTTCGGAGTCAGAACCAATAATAATATGATATTTTTTATTAAGATTTTCCTCAATAAATTTAATAATTTCTTTGGCAACTTGGTCTAAAGTTAATTGACCAATCGTTGGATTAAAATAAATTGTTGATAATTGATTCATGTTTTTATTATACATTAAAAAAAGAAAAGGTAAAGCCTCTATTCACCAGCAAAAAAGATCAAGGAACTAGCCACTAGGCCAGCAATTTCGGCTCGCAAAATCAGTCTACCCAAGGAAAATGGAAGAAAACCATATTTTTTGGCCAATAAAACCTCTTCTTTTGTTAAGCCCCCTTCCGGTCCAACACAAAGATAAACCTCCTTAATTTTTCTGATTTTATTTTTAAAGACAGAAAGTTTCTTTTTTCTTTCTTCTTCCCAAGCAATAAGTTTTAAAACCGGTTCTTCCTGTTCTCCTCCCTTTTGATTTATGAATTTATGATAAATAAAATTTAATGCTTCTTCAAAAGTCATCAAATTTTCTAAGAATGGCAAAAGACCTCGACCTGATTGTTCGGCTGATTCTTTAATAATTTTTTTATAGCGCCTGAATCTATTTTGACTAATTGCTTTAACCACTGATCTTTGGGTGATAATTGGTATAAAACCAGCCAGACCCAAGTTGGTACCAAATTTCAAAACTTGTTCAAATTTATCATGCTTTAAAAGAGATTGAAGTAAAATTATTTTTATTTTTTGTTCGTTTTTATTTTTTTCTTTCTTTAAAATATATCCTTCAATCATTTGATCATCAATTTTTTCTAAATTAACCAAATATTCAAAACCAAAATTATCTAAAATAATGATCTGATGACCAATTTTTAATCGTAAGACATTTTTAATTTGATGAATTAAGTCTGGAGTCTGAATGAAAATTTTGTCTTTTAAAATAGATTTTTGATCGATAAAAAATCTATGCATTTTCTAAACCAATTAAAAAATTATAAAGACAAGATGGTAAATCGCGACTATATCCCCCTTCCAAGACAGCAAAAGTAGGTAGATTAAACCGAGAAATTTTTTGACCAATTTTTCGAAAAGATTCTTTTTCTAATCCAAAATATGTTAAAGGGTCTTTTTTGTAAGTGTCAAAACCAGCTGAAATAGCTAAAAGTTGAGGAGAAAATTCGGAAATTTTTTTAAGAGCCAAATCTAAAGTAGTTAAATATTCTTTTTCTTCTGTTTTTGGTGGTAAGGGAAAATTTAAACAATTCAAATAAGGTTCTAAGCCTGTGCCAGGATAAAGTGGTGATTGGTGAAGAGAAATATATAAAACATTTTGTTTGCCTAAAAAAATATCTTCCGTACCATTGCCATGATGACAGTCGAGATCTAAAATAGCCACCCTTTTAATTCTTTCTAAAGATTTTCGGACAGCCAGAGCGATGTTGTTAAAATAACAAAAACCACCGCAAAAGTCTTGACCAGCATGATGGCCGGGTGGTCGCATTAAAGAAAAAGCTTTTTCTCCTCCCAAAGCAATTTCCATTGCCATTATCGCTCCGCCAACGGCGAGAAGGGCGTAATTAAAAATTCCTTTAATGTTTGGTGTATCCAAATCAGAAATTTTTTCGTTTTTTACCTCATCAATCAATCTAGGCGTATGAACCAAAAGTAAATCTTTTTCACTTGCAATTGATGGTTCTATAAATTCAAAGTTTTTTTTCTTTAAAAATTCTAAACAAGACTTCACTCTGGTTGGTGATTCTGGATGCCCAAAAGCGTGGTACTCTAAACATTTTGGTGAAAAAATAATTTTCATTTTTTCCACTTTAATTTTTCTTTTGTCTTTAAAATTTTCACCGCTTTTGTTTTACGAGCTAAATAAAGACTCGGCGTCCGAAAACGGCTTAATTTTTTTGGTGTCTTAATGGAATAATTTTTCATAAACTACTACAAATGACAAATTTTCAAATATACAAAATAATTCAAAAAAATATTTCTTTCATTCTTTCCGGATCATATTTTTCAACTATTTCAAAGGTTAAAGCATTTCTTTGACAAATCTCTTGAAAAAGGTAGGCACTTTTTCTTGGTCTTCTTGTCAAAGATTCGTAATCTATTTCAACTAAACCAAATCTGGGTTTAAAACCTTCTCGCCATTCAAAATTATCAATTAAAGACCAATGAAGATAACCGCGGACGTCAACACCTTCTTGAATGGCTTGCCAAAGATATTTCAAATGACGCAAAATAAACCGGCGACGTCGCAAATCTCCTGCATCAGCCAAACCATTTTCGGTAATATAAATTGGCAATTTAAATTTTTTTAAATCTTTTAAAAGAAAATAGAGTCCTTCAGGATGAATTTCTTTACGGATAACCCTCGTTTCTGGATTTTCTGAAGTCATTCTTTTTAAAAGGTCTTTAATTCTCAAAAATTCCACCCGATGACAGGTGTAATAATTTAAACCAATAAAATCATGATGATTTTTAGTCAATCGATAGAAAAAATGGTTGTAAAAGTAATTTAAAATTTTAGCCAGCACTTGATCAAAAAAATTCCTCCTCATTGACCTAAAATAAACGAGATTATTCGCTAAGCCAACCTTGGCTTGAGGTAGGATATGATGGATAATTTGATAACTTTTTTGATGGGCCTTGATTAAATTAAAAAAGACCTTTAAAGCGGTGAAAAAATTTTTCTTTTCTGGTGGCCAAAGTCCTAAAAAATAAGCACAACCGATATAAATTAATGGTTCGTTGAGTGTTAGCCAAAAGTCAACAAACTTTGAAAATTCAGGCACAATTTTTTTGACAAATCGAAGAAAATATGACACGGAAGCCGTATTTTGCCAACCACCTTTCCTTGCTAACCAATATGGCAGACTGAAATGCCAAAGGGTTAAAAAAATTTTAAATTTTTTTTCCTTCAAATAAGATAAAACTTTTCGATAATAGTCAATTTCTTTTTCATTAAATTTTCCCTCCTCTGGTTCAATTCTTGACCACTCAAGCGAAAGACGAAAAGCATTAAAATTTAATGATTGAGCCAAATCAATATCTTCTTGATAACGATGATAAAAATCACAAGCTTGACCAGAAATTGAACCGTCTTTTATTTTGCCCAATTTTTCCCAACTATACCAATCAGCATAAAAGTTATAACCCTCAGTTTGATAAGAAGAAATCGCTACTCCCCAAAGAAAATTCTTTGGAAACCTGTATTCTTTAATTTTTAATGTTTCATTTTGCATTTTAAATTTTAAAATAGTGCCCCCAGAAGGAATCGAACCTTCATCTCCTGCTTAAAAGGCAGTTGCTCTACCACTGAGCTATGGGGGCAACACATCAGCAATGAAAAAATAGAAAATAATCAGAGACGACGTTTAATGAGATAAGTGCCGTCAGGGTTTCGAAGAAGAATAAATTGACGCTCCTGATCATCTTCAAACTGGGCCGAACCATAAGCTCGAGCATGACGAAAAAAGACTGCTGCTTCCTCATACTGAAGATCATAGGCCAAATGTTCAGCCCCGGCCTTGGCATTGTCTTCGAAATAAACTGGTGTACCATGAATGATTGTTTTTTGTAAAGCCATATTTTTATTTAGATGTTATTATATCACAAGTGGATAAAATGTGCAAAAAAATACCTTGAAGACTCGTCTTAAATATTATAAGATGATGGTATGCCAGAAAATTTAATTGAAAAAATTCCTCCACAAAACATTGAAGCTGAACAGGCTCTTTTGGGCTGTCTTTTAATTGATAAAGAGGCAATTATTAAAGTAGGTGATATTTTAAGACCAGAAGATTTTTACAAAGAAAGTCATGGCTTAATTTTTCAAACCATGCTCGAATTGTTTGAAAAACGTGAGCCAATTGATATTCTCAGTTTAGCCAATCGACTTGAAGAAAAAAAATTATTGGAAACAATTGGCGGACGAAGTTATCTGATTTCCCTGGCTAATACAGTTCCTACCTCTACTCACGTTCTCTCTTACGCGGAAATTATTAGAAAAAAATCAACCTCAAGAAGATTAATTCAAGCAGCCGCCGAAATTACTGAACTGGCTTTTAAAGAAGAAGACGATGTAGAAAAAACTTTAGATCGGGCTGAGGCAAAAATTTTCTCTATCTCTCAGAGATATCTTAAACAATCTTTTGTCCCAATCAAAGATGCTTTAGCCGAAGCTTTTGAAAGAATTGATGAACTTCATAAGGAAAGAGGGAAAATTCGTGGTCTACCTACTGGCTTTGTTGATTTAGACGCTCTTTTAGGTGGTTTACAGAAATCTGATTTAATTATTTTAGCCGCTCGACCATCATTGGGAAAAAGTGCTCTGGCCTTAGATATTGCCCGTCAAGCAGCTGTTAATACAAAGGTACCAGTAGCAATTTTCTGTTTAGAAATGAGTCAAGATCAGGTTGTTGATCGTATTCTCTGTGCTCAAGCTGGTGTCTCTCTGTGGAAAATGAGAACTGGCTATTTGTCTTCTTCTGACGATGGCGATTTCCCAAAACTCGCTCAAGCAATGAGCATTCTTTCTGAAGCTCAAATTTTTATCGATAGCTCACCATTACTTAATGTTTTAGAAATAAGAACAAAAGCTCGTCGATTGCAAGCTGAACACGGTTTAGGTCTTATTGTCGTCGATTATTTACAATTAATGGAAGGTGTTACACCAAAAGAAAGTCGGGTTCAAGAAGTCTCTGATATTTCTCGAGCTTTAAAAAGTATTGCCCGCGAATTAGAAATTCCAGTCTTGGCTATTTCCCAGCTTTCTCGAGCCGTTGAACAACGAGGCGGACCAGCGGTACCAAAATTAGCTGATTTGCGTGAATCAGGCGCCTTAGAACAAGATGCCGATGTAGTTATGTTTATCTATCGGAAAGTTATGGACAGAGGGGTAAAATGCCCCGAAGAAGAAAGACATTTAGCTGAAATTCACGTCGCCAAACATCGTAATGGTCCAACCGGAGTGGTAAGATTGTTCTTTGATGAAAATACGGTAAGTTTTAAAAATTTAGCCAGTAAAATAGAAATCACCGAAACTGAAACTGAAGAAGAATTTTAAAAAAATAATCTTCGCCTCTGTCTTAACCAAACATTTATCGTTCAAGTTGTTGAGATATTTTTTATTTTGAGATAATTTCTAAAATTTTGACTTTTGTATAAAGTTGGCGATGCCCCTTTTTTCGACGATAGCGTACTTTTGGTTTGTATTTAATGACCGAAATTTTTTTGTTTCTACCTTGTTCTAAGACTTTAGCCTTAACTTTAATGTTGTTTAAAAGGGGTTGGCCAATCTGAACCGTTTTGTTTTTCTCATCAACAAAAAGTAAAATCTCATCAAAAGAAAAAACCTGACCAACCTTCCTATCAATTTTTTCTATTTTCAAAAGGTCATTTTCTTTGACTAAATATTGTTTGCCGCCGGTTTTGATAACTGCAAACATAAGTTTTTTTATATATTTAGTTTATGTTTTTATTTTTATAATATAGCTGTTTAGCAATCTTTTGTCAATGTTTTTCTTGTAACAAAGAGAGCTAAGCCAATCATAATTATTGTCACCCCCCCCAGGGCTAAAATTTTTGTTTGGGTCGTTGGAAAAAGAACGCCAATTAAACCAAAAAACAAGGCTAAGGCCCAGAGAAAAATGACCGCCCCACGATGAGAAAAACCAATTTCTAAAAGTCGAAAATGAAGGTGCTTTTTATCAGCAAAAAATGGCCACCGATGTTCTTTAAAAATTCTTCTTAAAATAACCCAAACCACGTCTAAAATAGGAATGCCTAAAACTAATAGAAGGGTAGCAATTTTACTGCCGGAAATAATGGCTAAAGTTCCTAAAATAAAGCCGGAAAAGGTCTCGCCGCTTGTACCGAGAAAAATTTTGGCTGGATGAAAATTAAAGATCAAAAATCCTAAAGAAGCGCCGGCTAAGATAATAGCTAAAATACCCACTTCGGGTTGATAGAATTTGGTAAAAAAACAAAGGCAAAAAATCATCAAAGCACCAATAGAAGTAATGCCCGGCACTAAGCCATCAAGACCAGCTAAAAGTTTCAAAGCATAAATGATCAACATCAGCCAAGTAAAGGTGATTAAGTCAGCTGGCCAAGAAAAATAATAAGGTACGCCCCGCCATCGTAAAATTTCAATTTTTTGCTGTTCTAAAAAAATTAGGCCCTGACCAAATGGCTGATTGATATATTTGATACCGATACCTGAAGCCATGACCACAAAGACAGCTAAAGTGGAAAAAAGAAATTGTTTAGCTGGCGAAAGACGATAGCGATCATCAAGAATACCGCCAATCATTAAAATAAGACTGGCTAAAAAAAGGCCAATTAAATTTTTCAATAAAATTGTTTCAAGTTGAAACCAACCAGTGAGCAAGGAAAAAAATAAAACTAGAAAAAAACTAAAAAATAAAGCCAAACCACCCAATAAAGGAATGGGTTTTTGATGAATTTTTCTCTCCGGTGCTTGCTCGGGGTAATCAAGAATTTGATACCTGAGAGCAAAACGACGAATAATTTTTGTAAAAACGACAGCAAGAATAAAGGCAGAAATAAAAAAGAAAAAATAATTCATCATTGCGTTAAAATTAAGACTCCCTTTTTAGTAATGGCTATTGTATGCTCAAAATGAGCAGACAAATTTCTATCTTTCGTAACAATTGTCCATCCATCTGATAAAGTCTCAATTTCTGGACGACCAGCGTTAACCATTGGTTCAATGGCTAAAGTCATCCCGACAACCAATTTAGGCCCAGTTGCTGGCCGACCAAAATTAGGAAGGGCCGGTTCTTCGTGAACACTTTTACCAACTCCGTGGCCGGTTAAATGACGAACCACTGAAAAACCATTTTTTTCAATAAAATTTTGGATCAAAAAAGCAATATCTCCCCAAAAAATGCCTGGTTTTATTTTCTTGATAGCTAAATCGAGAGATTTTTTGGTCACCCAAATCAATTTTTTTGCCAAAGAACTAATTTCACCAACACCAAAAGTAATAGCCATATCGGTAAAAAATCTTTGCCACTCAAGACCGCAATCAATAGTCACTAAATCACCGCTTTTAATTATTCGCGATGGCAAACTCGGAGTATGAACTAATTCGTTATTTAAAGAAAGACAGAGGGCGGTGGGAAACGGTTTTTGATTTTTTTTATGCCGGTAGCCTAAAAAAGCTGGTTTGGCACCAGCTTTTTTTATTAAATCAAGAGCTAAATTTTCAAGCTCGCCGGTAGAAATTCCTGGTTTCGTTACTTTTTGTAATTTTCTAACAATCTGAGCTAAAATTTTCCCACCGGCTCGCATTTTTTTTATTTCATCTGGTGTCTTAAGAATAATCATCTTTTAATTTTTTACTTTCAATTTTCTAAGAATTTCTTGAAAAACATTTTGAATTGGCTGTTCACCATTAATTTTGACTAAAATACCCCTTTTTTGATAAAAGTCGATCAATGGTTCACTTTCTTGATGATAAATTTCTAATCTTTTTAAAATCTTTTCTTTTTCATCATCTTCTCTAATAAAAAGGGTTCTTTCGCATTCATCGCAAACGCCCTCATTTTTTGGTGGATTATAAACTAAATGGTAGGTTTTACCACACTGGCAAACTCTTCTTAAGGTTAAACGGTTTAGTACCTCTTGATCAGAAATCCAGATCTCTAAAATATAATCTAAATTCGTGATGGAATCTAAAAAAATAGCCTGATGAATGGTCCGTGGATAACCATCTAAAATAAAACTGTTTTTTGTTTTATCAATTTCTTCTTTAATAATTTGATTAGTCAGAGAATCAGACACTAATTTTCCCTGATTAATCACTGGCTCCACTTTGCGGCCCAACTCTGTTTTATTTTTAATATGCCAACGAAAAAGATTGCCCGAAGAAATAAGTGGTATTTTAAATTTTTGAGCCAAAAGTTCAGCTTGCGTTCCTTTACCTGAGGCCGGAGGACCTATAAGAGCAATTTTCATAAAAATGGTAATGAACTAATGAGAAATTTTTATTTTATTTAATACCTCTTCCACTTTTTTATATAATTCTTCTAAACTGCTGTCATTGACAATTCTAAAATCGGCTAAAGAAATCACTTGATCTAACTGTTGTTGAAATTCATTACCCTTTCTTTCTAGTTCTTCTTGGCGTTTAAATTTTTCAAAAGAAACCGCATCGTCAATTTTGCCTCTTTTTTTGGCTCGTTCATAACGAAGTTCAATAGGTGCCTCGAGAGCTAAAAGAAAGAAACGACCCTCTTTTTTCAATTCTTCGATCTCGCCTGGATTTCTAATACTTGAAATAACAATTTTTTCTTTATCCCTTATTCTTTCTAAAGCCATTTTGGCTAAAATCCCTGGACCATATTTCTTACGTAATTCATTGGCTTCTTTAACTAGGTCATCCCGAGAGTAATAACAATTTTTTTTCTGACATTCTTCGCGGACTAAATCAGCTAGAGACAAGTGGAAAAATCCTTTCTTTTCTAAATAATTTGCCACTGTATCTTTCCCCGAAGAAAATGTTCCGGTTATACCCAGAATCAATCTTTGAGACATGAATTTATTTTTTTTATTAAAAAAGATTTTTCCAATTTTTAAATTTTCTTAGAAACTACTTCTCATACTCCCTCATAGCAATCTGGGCCTCGATTTGTTTAACGGTTTCAATAACAACACTGACGACAATCAAAAGTGAAGCGCCACCAATGGTCAAAGCACTAATTTTCAGAAGTCCTTGAGTAATTAATGGCAAAATAGCAATTATGCCCAAAGAAAGAGCACCGGCTAACATAATTCTGGAACTAATTTTTGACAAATATTCAGCTGTATTGCGGCCAGGACGTAACCCTGGGACAAACCCACCTTGCTTTTGTAAATGATCAGCAATTTGATCGGGTTTAAAAATAATCGAAGTATAAAAATAAGTAAAAGCCACAACGAGAACAAAATAAAGAAAGCCATAAAAAATTTGGTTTTGAAAAAGATGCACCAATAATTTTCCGCCTGTGGCAATGGCTTGGTTTTTAACTTGAGATAAAAATTGACCAACTAAAGGTGGAAATAAAATTAAAGAAATAGCAAAAATAATAGGAATCATACCAGCTTGGTTGACCCGTAAAGGTAGATAAGTATCAGTTCCACCATACATCCTCATCCCTCGAATTCTTCTGGCATAAGAAACAGGAATGTTTCTTTGACCTTCGTTCAAAATAACTACACCGGCAATCGTAATCACTCCTAAAACAATCAAAACAATTAAATTAGCAATCTGGGCTGGCTCAAAAGTAAGAAGTGTTCTTTGAAGATTGGTTGGTAAATCTGCGACAATGCCAGCAAAAATCAAAAGAGAAATACCATTCCCAACCCTCTTTTCGGAAACAAGCTCACCCAGCCACATCAGAAACATCGTGCCAGCCGTTAAAGTAATAATAGTTAAAAAATATTCTTTTGGTCCAGTTAGATTAATAATGCCTTGACCGCTTCGACTTAAAAGAGTAATTAAAGCATAAGCTTGCAGAGCGGCCAAAGGTACGGTGGCAATTCTTGTATATTGATTAATTTTTTGATAGCCAGTCTGGCCTTCTTTAGAAAGAGCTTCAAGAGAAGGAATGACCATGGTTAAAAGTTGAAAAATGATCGAGGCAGTGATATAAGGTGCTACGCCCATGGCAACAATGGAAAAGCGTTCCATGGCGCCACCAGAGAGAATGTTTAAAAGACCAAAAACTTGATTTTGGGCAAAGAAATTCTTTAGGGCCTCGATATTGACACCGGGTAAAGGGATATGAGCGGCTATTCTGAAAATTGCTAACATGCCTAAAACATATAAAATCGCATTTCTTAAATCTTTATAATGCCAAATTGTTCTTATTTTTTCCCAGGTTTTTGCCATAAGATCATTAATTTTGAATTTTGAATTTTGAATTTTGAATTTTTATTATCGCCCCACCTGCTTTCTTTATCGCCGCCTCAGCTGATTTAGAAAAAGCATGGGCTTTAAAAATCAATTTTTTCGAAATTTTCCCTTGACCTAAAATTTTAATTTTTTCTTTTTGATTTTTGATTAAACCTTTTTCAAAAAGACTGTCTGGATTAACTTCTTCGTTTTCTAAAAAATTTTTCTCTATCTCTTCTAAATTAATAATTGTTGGTTTTTTCTTTTTACTTTTAAAACCACCGTGTTTGGGAATTTTTTTCCAAATTTTTCGCAGGGCCTTTATTTTGATACCCCTTTTCCCACCTGAACGAGCCTTTTGACCTTTTTGCCCTCGTCCTGAATAACTGCCATGGCCAGAGGCATCGCCTCGACCTACTCTTTTTCTTTTTTTCTTTTTCTGAAATGTTTTGAGAGTATGTAAATTAAGTTCCATAAAAAATTTATTTCATTTTAGTCATTTTTTCAAGAGCTTTAAAAGTAGCCTTGACGTTATTAATTTTATTTTTTGAACCAAGAATTTTAGCGGTGGCATTTTTAATTCCAGCTAACTCTAAAATTATTCGGATTGCTCCGCCAGCCTTGATACCCTTGCCCTTAGCCGCTGGTTTTAAAATAATTTTTGCCGCCTTAAATTTTTCTCGAATTTCGTATGGAATAGTCTCGTTAACAATGACTGGTTCGATGATATTTTTTTTTGCCTGCCTTATTGCCTTTTCCATGGCGACGGCCACATCATTTCCTTTGGCTAAACCATAGCCAACTTTACCAGCTCTATTACCAATAACAACACAGGCGCGAAAACGAAGTCTCTTTCCGCCAGCTACAACTCTTGTCACCCTCGCTAAATCAATTAATCTTTGTTCAAATTCTTCTTCTAAGGAAACCGGTGGTAATTTTGTTTTTGACATAAAATTAAAATTTAAAAAACTAATCCGCCATCTCTAGCTCCATCGGCTAGAGCCTTGATTCGGCCATGATATTTAAAACCGCCTCGATCAAAAACAACTTTTTTGATTTTCTTTTTTAAAGCTTTTTCGGCAATCAATTTTCCTACTTGGTAAGCAACGGCTATTTTTCCAGCTTTCATTCCTTTTTCTTCTTTTATTTTTTTACTTTTAACTAGCGGTTTTGACTTTCTGAATTCTAAATCACTTGCCGCAACTAAAGTATTCCCTACTTCATCATTAATAATTTGAGCATAAATATGTTTTAAACTTCGAAAAACCGAAAGTCGAGGACGATTTTTTGTCCCAAAAATTTTAGCTCTGACCCGCCGATGACGTCTTTCTTTTCTTTGATCTTTTCTCTTCATTTTCATATTCATAGAATAAGTAAATAATTTTTAGGTGGCAGCGACAGCTTTTTTACCTGCCTTCTTCCTGACCAATTCACCAAAATATCTAATACCTGTGCCTTTATATGGTTCTGGCTTCCTGATTTTTCTGATTTGAGCAGCTGTTTCGCCAAGAAGTTGTTTATCAATACTGAAGAGAGTCAAAATATTTTTTTCAACTTTTGCCTCAACATTTTTGGGTAAAATAAATTCAACAGGATGAGAGAAACCGACATTTAAAACCAATTTATTTCCTAAAACTTCGGCTCGATAACCAATACCAATCAATTCCAGTTTTTTTTCGAAACCTTGGCTAACACCTAAAACCATATTTGAAATAATTCTTTGAAAAGTACCCCAAAGCGCTCTTTCTTTTTTATTCTCAGGATTTTTCAATTTAACCTGAAGAAACTTATCTTTTATTTCTAAAACAATGGCTGGATGCATTTTTTCTCTTAACTCGCCCTTCTGCCCTTTAACAACAAGAAAATCGTCTTCGATTTTTACTTCAACGCCTTGAGGAATTTCAATGATTTTTTTACCAATACGCGACATATAAAAATTGTTATATTTTTAAAATCAAATTGTTTTCTGATTCAATTATTAAAACTCTTTTCCCGCTCTTGGTCTATTTTTTTACCAAACCTCACCAATTACCTCTCCGCCTAATTTTCTTTTTGCTGCCTCCTCGCCAGTCATAATACCTCTTGAGGTGGAAATAATATAAAGACCCAAGCCACCTTTAACCTTCTTTATTTCCTTGCTTTTAACATAAATCCGGCAACCTGGTTTAGAAATTCTTTTAATTTCTCGAATGGCTGGTTGACCATCTTTATATTTAAAAGTTATTTTCAACACTTCTTTTTTTCTTTTTCTCTTTCCTTCTTTAAGGGATAGTCTTTCCACTTTTTGAATAAAATTTGCTTTTTCTAAAACTTTAGCAATGGCAAGTTTAATTTTGGAAAATGGAATAAAGGTTTCTGTTTTTCTTACGGCTAAGCTATTTCTAATTTTTGTAAACATGTCTGCAATTGGATCCATAAATTTAAAATTTATAATTTTAAATTTTACCAAGAGGCTTTTCTCACACCCGGGATTTCGCCTTTGGAAGCAAGTTCTCTAAAACAAATTCGACAAAGATCGAAGTCTCTCATATAACCATGTCTTCTGCCACAACGCCAACAACGTCGAACTTTACGAGTCGAATATTTGGGTTTTTTCAATGATTTAACGTATTGAGCTTTGGTAGTCATAAGAAAATCATTGATTTGAGTTTTCTAGAGAGATTCTTTAAATGGAAGGCCAAACAATTTTAGTAAAGTTAATCCTTCTTCTCTCTGCCGAGCTGTTGTAACGATAGTTACTTCTAAACCATGTAGTTTTTCAACCGATTCTGGTAAAATTTCAGGGAAAACTAACTGTTCTCTAAAACCTAAAGAAAGATTACCTTGTTGATCAACGGCTGTTAAAGGAATACCTTTAAAATCACGGGTTCGAGGCAAGACGACGTTAATTAACTTATCTAAAAAATCATACATTTTTTCATGACGAAGTGTCAATTTCAGGCCAACAACCTGATTCTTTCTGATCTTAAAGCCGGCAATAGATTTCCTTACTTTTGTCTCAACTGGTTTTTGGCCCGTTATTTTAAAACAAGTCTGTTTGGCTGTCTCAATTATTTTTGGATCTTTTTTCTTAAAAGCTTCTCCTAAACCAATATTAATTGAAATTTTTTCTAGTTTCGGTACGACTAAATCATTCTTATAACCAAAAATTTCTTTCATTTTTGGTACAATTTCTTTTTTATAAATTTCTTTTAATCTAGACATAGGAAATTATCTCTTTACATTTTTTACAAATTCTTGCTTTCTTTTTATTTTCAAAAATTCTAAAACCAACCCGCGTTGACCGATGACAATGGGGACAAACAAGCATGACTTTTGAAATATAAAGTGGTGCGGGTATTTTAATTCTTTGACCCTTTTCTCCTTCTCGTCGAGGTTTAACATGTTTAACAACCAAATTTAATCCTTCAACAATAATTTTTTTATTTTTCGACCAAACTTTCAAAACCCTTCCTCTTTTTCCTTTGTCTTTACCAATTTTTATTTCAACGGTGTCACCTTTTTTAATTTTTGCCATATTAATTATAATTATCTTTAGATAACCTCCGGAGCTAAAGAAATAATTTTGACAAAACCTCTTTCTCTTACTTCTTTAGCCACTGGACCAATAATTCTTGTTCCTTTAGGTTCTTTAGTTTTTTTATCAATAATAACACAGGCATTATCATCAAAACGAATATAAGTGCCATCTCTTCTTCTTGTTTCTTTCTTGGTGCGAACAACAACAGCGTGTAAAATATCACTTTTTTTAACCAAACGATGAGGTATGGCTTCCTTGACGACAACGGTGATGATATCTCCTAGACGAGCCATTCTCTTTTTGTAGCCGCCAAAAACATGAATACACATCACCTTTTTTGCTCCGGTATTATCAGCGACATTTAAAATTGATCGATGTTGAATCATGGTCTTTATCAATTATAAATCAATGACAAAGATACAAGTCTTTTGACTTTATTTCTTAATTTCTACTAATCTCCATCTTTTTTCTTTAGAAAGCGGTCGACATTCCTCAAAAATGACCTTATCGCCAACCTTTGCTTCGTTTTTTTCATCATGAACTTTAAATTTCTTTGAAACGCGATATCTCTTTTTATATTTAGGATGTTTTTTGATCCGCTCAACTTTAACAACAATGGTTTTATCCATTTTATCAGAAACGACTATGCCTTGAAATTTTCTGCTCATATTATTTTTTATTTAAAATAGTTAAAATTCTAGCGATATTTTTCTTAATCTTTCTTATTTCGCGAACGTTTTTAATTTTTTTTAAAACAACGTCAAATCTTAATGAACGGAGTTTGTCTCTTTGTTCAGAAAGGATTTTTTTTAGTTCCTCTTTTGTCTTTTGCTGAAGTTCGTTAATTTTCATATCTAAAAATAATTTTCTATTTTTTTATAAATTTTGTTTTAACAGGTAGTTTATGAGAAGCATAACGGAAGGCTTCTCGTGCTAATTCTTCTTTAAGACCAGTCATCTCAAAAATAATTGTCCCAGCTTTGACTGGTGCCACCCAGTGATCAACACTCCCCTTCCCCCCACCCATGGGTACTTCAGGAGGTTTTTTAGTGATCGGTTTATCGGGAAAAATTCTTAACCAAATTTTTCCACCCTTTTTGATAAATTTGCTAATTGCCCTTCGCGCTGCTTCTATTTGACGATCAGTAATCCAGGCTGTTTCTAATGTTTTTAAACCAAAATCACCAAAGGCTAAATAATTTCTACTTGAGGCTTGACCAGTCTTTCTTTTTCGACCCTTCTGAGCTTTGTGGTATTTTGTTTTTTTAGGAGCTAACATATCAAAACTATTAAAATCTATATTGAAGAAGCACAAAAAAGGTAAAGCTTCTAATTATTGTTTTTGAATTCTGGAGGCGTCTCAAAAAACTTCTCCTTTATAAATCCAAACTTTAACGCCAATAGCACCGTAAAGGGTAAAGGCAGTGCCACGACTATAATCAATATTACTCCGTAGGCTGTGTAGTGGCATTTTACCCCAAGAAAATGTTTCAGCTCTAGCAATTTCAACGCCGTCGAGCCTACCTTTAATGACAATTTTTACTCCTGCGGCGCCGGCTTTTTTTACTTGTTCAATGGCTCTTTTAGCCACCCTTCGAAAGGGCACTCTCTTCTCCAGATCAGCAATAATTGTTTCTAAAACCACTGAGGCAGAGAGATGAGGTGAAGCAATTTCTTGAACTTGAATTTCAAGGCTGTCGCCTTTTTCTAGAAATTTATTTTCTATTTCTTTTTTTAATTTCTCGATATCAACACCACCCCGCCCAATTACTAGACCAGGTTTAGCCGTTTTAATAATAACTTTTAAAACTTCACCTACTCTTTCAATTTCAATTCCTCCTAGGCCGCAATTTTTGAGTCTTTTCTTTAAAAATTTTCTAATAGAAATATCAGTTTTTAAAATTTTTCTGAAAGAAGAAAGTTTGGCAAACCATTTCGACTGCCATTCTTGAATGAGGGGGATTCTAAAAATTTTTGGATTAACTTTTTGTCCCATATCAAACTCATTTTAACATCTTATCATTTTAACATTTCATTTTAACATTTAAACATGATAAATTAGGGATATGATTCAGGATAACCTGGCTAGATTGTTTTTCTTCGAAAAATTTTTTTAATAAAACCTTCTTTTCTTTTAAGAGGCAAATTTTCTTGAATATTTTTTTTACCTTTTCTCTTTTTTTCAGAAGGTTTGGAAGTTTCTTCTTGAATTTGAACTTCGTTTTTTGGTAAAATTTCTTTTTCTGGTTCTTTTTCTTTCTCTTTTTCTCTTATTTTTTCCTTAACCACAACCCCTTCTTTGACTGAAAGAACTATCGTCAAATGAGAACTTCTTTTTCTTATCGGCGTCGCCCGACCAAAAGCCCGCGGCAACCAACGATAAAGAGTGGGTCCTTGGTGAGCAAAAATTTCTTTGATATATAAATCTTCTTTTCTCAAAGCATACTGATGAAGAGCGTTGTGTACCGCCGAGTGTAAAAGTTTTAACAGCGGCCGGCAAGCCCTCTTGGGTAAATGAAGAAGTTGGGCCTCAGCTGAAACCACGTCAAGCCCGCGAATGACATCTAAAACTGCTCTCACTTTTCGAGGGGCCAAACGAAGATATTTTAATTTTGCCACAATTTGCATAAATTTTTATTTTGAACTACTTTTAGCCTTTTCTAATTCTCTCTGCATTTTCCCACCATGTTTAATAAATTTCCTAGTTAAAGCAAATTCTCCTAGCCGATGACCAATCATTTCCTCTCTTATTTTCACGGGAACAAAAATTTTCCCCTGATGAACATGAATTGTTAAACCAACCATCTCGGGCAAAATAGTCGAATCGCGAGAATAAGTTTTGATTTCTCTAATTTGACCATTTTTAAATTTATTGATTTTTTTTAATAATTTTTGATCAACAAAAGGTCCTTTTTTTAAACTTCTGGCCATAGATTTATTTTCTTCTTTTAACAATAAATTTATCCGATTGTTTTTTCTTTCTAGTTTTAACTCCTAGAGCCGGTTTACCCCACGGTGTTTTTGGATGTTTCAAGCCAATCGGTGTATGTCCTTCGCCACCACCATGAGGGTGATCACGCGGTGACATCGCCTTTCCTCTTACTGACGGCCTGATTCCTAAATGTCTTTTTCGGCCAGCCTTGCCTAATCTTATTAACCAGTGATCAATATTACTCATTTGACCGATGCTAGCCAAACATTCTTCTGAGACCTTTCTTATTTCTCCAGAAGGAAGTTTTATTTGAGTATAGCCATTTTCTGAACCCATTACTGTCGCATAACTGCCTGCTGCTCTAGCCAACTGACCACCTTGACCTTTAAATAATTCAATATTAGAAACAATTGTCCCAGTAGGAATGAATTTTAAAGGCATCCGATAGCCAATCTTCTGTTCTATTTTTGAACGCGAAGTAAGAACTTCATCGCCAACCTTTAAACCTTCTTGAGCTAAAATATATCTTTTCTCTCCATCGGGATAGACAACTAAAGCAATCAGGGCGGAACGATTTGGATCATATTCAATTGATTTAATTTTTCCTTTAATTTCAAACTTATCTTGATAAAAATCGATCTGACGGTAAAGTTTTTTTGCCCCTCCGCCGCGGTGGCGAACGGTTATTTTTCCTTTCGATCGACCGGCTTTTGATTTTTTGCCAGAGATTAAAGACTTCTCCGGCTCTTTACGAGTTAAAATTTTTCGTTCTAAAACAGTGGCTTTTCTTCGACCAGCAGTAGTTGGTTTGTATAATTTAATCGGCATAATTATTTTGTTGTTAATTCTAATTTTTCATTTTTTTTAAGAGTTACCAGTGCCTTTTTCCAATTTTTGGTTCGACCAACTGTCCGTCCAGAACGAATTTGTTTTCCTTTTATTCGCATAAGATTGACTTTTACTGGTTTAACTTTGTAAACTTCTTGAATAGCTTTTTTAATTTCAATTTTGTTTGCCTTTGGCGAAACCTCAAAAACATACTTTCCCTCTTTTTCTAAAAGAGTTGATTTTTCAGTGATAATTGGTTTGATTAAAATTTGATCAGCTTTCTTTCCCATATATTTCTTCTATTTTTTTGAGACCCCCCTTTGTAGAGAGTAGATATTTATAATTCAATAAATCAATAAGATTCAAATTGTTAGCCAAAGTAATTTTAAGATAAGGAAGATTTCGACCCGAAAGGATAATTTTTTCATCTTTTTTTTCTAAAACAAGTAAAGTTTTTTCTTGTCTACTTGGTAATTTTTTTAGAATTTCTTCAATTTTTTTAGTTTTAATTGCCGGCAGTTCTAATTTATCTAAAATAATGATTTTTTTATTCAAAACCTTATCAGAAAGAGCCATTTTTAAAGCTAATTTTTTGACTTTTTTATTAATTTTCTTTCTATAGTTTCTTTCTTTACGCGGACCAAAAATAATACCACCGCCTCGCCATAGAGGAGATCGAATTGAGCCTGCTCTCGCCCGACCCGTTCCTTTTTGTCGCCAAGGTTTTTTACCACCACCTCGAACTTCACCACGGGTTTTCGTGTTTGCCCAGGGTTTTCTTAAATTAGCCAACATGGCCACAACCACCTGGTGAATAATTTCTGGTTTCGGTTTTAGACCAAAAACACGAGAAGAAACGCTGGTCGTGCCAACTTTTTCACCGGCCTGATTGTAAAGATCTATCTTCATATTAAGAACTTTTTATCTCTAATAAATTGCCTCGTCCACCCGGAACAGCGCCTTTGACAATAAGCAAATTTTTCTCTGGTTGAACTTCTATCACTTCTAAATTTTTAATACTCACCCTTTCATTACCCATCCGACCAGCCATTTTTTTACCCTTTAACACTCTTTGTGGCGCCGTTGCTCCAATTGAACCAGGGTGACGGGCATCATGTTTAGTACCGTGACTAGCGGGCATTCCCTTAAAACCATGTCTTTTGACAACTCCGGCAAATCCTCTTCCTTTTGAAAGGCCAGAAATAGTAACCTTCTCACCTGGTTTGAAAATTGAAACCTCGATTTTATCCCCAATTTTATATTCTTGAATTTCTGATTTTGAATTTTTAATTCTGAATTCTTTGAGATATTTAAATTCTTTTCCTTTTTCGGTTTTTTTTATTTTTTTCGATTTCTTTTTTTCAAAGCCAATTTGAATTGCTTCATATTTATCTTTCTCTTTGGTTTTAATCTGGGTAACAAAACAAGGTCCAGCCTTGATTAAGGTTACGGGAACGACCTGATCATTCTTAAAAATCTGAGACATTTCTATTTTTTTCCCTAAGATAAATTTCATGACCATATAAATTAATTCTCTGAATGAAAAACTGGGCTCACGCCCAGTTTTTCAAGGCGGATAAGAGAAATTAAAAATTAAAATTTAATTATTTTAATGAAAAACATTGGATCATTAAAAAATAATTTACGTTTTTATTTCCACATCAATTCCGGCCGGTAACTGTAAATCTGTTAAAGCTTCAATCGTTTTGGGCGTCGGCTCTAAAACGTCAATTAATCTTTTGTGGATCCGACTTTCAAATTGATCACGGTGGTCTTTATGAACAAAAGTCGAGCGGAGAACAGTATATTTTCTTTTTTCTGTTGGCAGAGGAATCGGGCCAAAAATTTTTACCCCTGTTCTTTTTAATGTCTCAATTACCGTCCTAGCTGACTGATCAAGAATTCGATGATCATAAGCCCTTAATTTTATTCTTAACCGAGGTTTAAATTCAATCTCTTCTTTTTTCTCTTTAATAACTTTTTTCGGTCGCGGCATCTTATAAAATAAACTAATAAATTATTAAAGAATTAATAAATTAAAAAAATTAAAGCTATTTTTGGACAGGTTATCACTTAACTATTTTTGTCACCACCCCTGCTCCAACCGTTTTACCTCCTTCCCGGATAGCAAATCTCTGTTTCTCTTCTAAAGCCACTGGTTTAATCAGTTTAATTTTAAGATTAAGGGTATCACCAGGCATAGCCATTTCTATTTTTTCTGGTAAGGTCACCTCACCAGTCACATCAGTTGTCCTGATATAAAATTGTGGTTTATAGCCAGAGAAAAATGGGGTATGTCGACCTCCTTCTTCTTTTGATAAAATATAAGTTTCCGCTTCAAATTCGGTATGAGGAGTAATCGTGCCTGGTTTAGCAATAACCTGACCTCTTTCTACTTCCTCTTTTTTAATTCCTCTTAAAAGAATACCAGTATTATCACCCGCTTGACCCTCATCTAATGATTTTCTAAACATTTCAATACCAGTAACTACCGTTTTTTGTGTTGGTCGTAGACCAACAATTTCTACCTCATCATTTAAATGAATTTTTCCTCTCTCGATTCGACCGGTTACCACCGTCCCTCGACCCTCAATAGAGAAAACGTCTTCAATAGGCATCAAAAATGGCTTGTCAATTTCTCTTTTTGGTTCCGGAATATAAGAATCCAAGGTATTGACCAATTTAATAATTGGTCCACACCACTGACAATCTTCTTTGCCACAACCACACTCTAAAGCTTTAAGAGCTGAACCGCGAATAAAAGGAATTTCATCGCCGGGAAATTCGTATTTCTTAAGAAGGTCTCTAACCTCTTCTTCGACTAAATCAACCAAATCTTTATCTTCAACCATATCAATCTTATTTAGAAAAACAACTATGGCCGGAACACCAACCTGACGGGCCAAAAGAATATGCTCTCTGGTTTGAGGCATAGCACCGTCGGGTGCAGAAACTAATAAAATCGCACCGTCCATCTGAGCAGCACCAGTGATCATATTTTTTACGTAGTCAGCGTGTCCTGGACAGTCAATATGAGCATAATGTCTTTTCGGTGACTCATACTCAACATGAGCGATATTAATCGTTAATCCTCTTTCTCTTTCTTCTGGCGCATTGTCAATCTGATCAACGCCCTTATCCTCGGCCTTTAAACCAATGGCTCTTAAACACTTTAAAATGGCAGCCGTTAAGGTGGTTTTGCCATGATCAACATGGCCGATAGTGCCCACGTTTAAATGTGGTTTAATTCTTTCAAATTTTTCCCTTTCAGCCATAGATTTAACCTCAATTTTTCGTAAAGATGCTTAAAATAAGGTTTCTTTACGAAATTAATTTTAAAGATAAATTAGAATAATTATAACAAATAATTATAACAAAAAACATCTTCTAATCAAGAGGTTTTTCAACAGGGCTGTGAATAACTATTTTTTAACTTCTGTTGTTATTTTTTCTTGAATATTCGTTGGTACCTCCTCATAATGAGAAAATTCCATGGTAAAACTTCCTCTACCCTCGGTCATTGAACGAAGAATGGTCGCATAACCAAACATCTCTGCTAAAGGAACTAATGCATCAATTACCCTCGCTTCGCCTCGAGTTCTTGTTTCTAAAATTTTTGCCCTTTTAGCATTTAAATCACCAATCACCTCGCCCATAAATTTTTCTGGCACAATCACTTCTAATTTCATAATTGGTTCAAGAAGAACTGGGGCGGCCATTTTTTCTCCTTCTTTAATCGCTCTTTGGGCGGCAATTTTAAAAGCAATTTCCGACGAGTCAACTTCATGAAAAGAACCATCGTAGACCGCCACTTTAAGATCAACAACTGGATAACCAGCTAAAACTCCTTCATTTAAAGCTTCAATCACCCCCTTCTTAATAGCTGGAATATATTCTTTAGGAATAATACCACCTTTAATCTCGTCAATAAATTCAAAACCTTTACCTCTTTCTGCTGGTTCTAAACGAAGCCAACAATGACCATACTGACCACGACCGCCTGATTGATGAATATATTTACCTTCAACTTTAATTGGCTTAGTGATAGTTTCCTTGTAAGCTACTTGAGGTTTACCAACATTAACCTCCAGACCAAATTCTCTTTTCATTCTTTCAATTAAAATATCTAAATGAAATTCTCCCATACCAGAAATAATTGTCTGTTGAGTTTCTTCGTCAGTTTTCACTTTAAAGGTTGGATCCTCCTGGGTGAGTTTGCTTAAAACTAAGCTCATTTTCTCTTGGTCGGCTTTTGTCTTTGGTTCAATGGCTACAGAAATGACTGGTTCGGGAAAGGTAATTTCTTCTAAAATGATCGGGTGGTTTTCATCGCAGAGAGTGTGACCGGTAGCCGTATTTTTTAAACCCACTGAAGCGGCAATTTCACCAGCATAAATCTCTTTAACCTCTTCTCTTTTATTGGCGTGCATTCTTAAAATCCGACTAATTCTTTCTTTCTCGTTGTTATTAGCGTTTAAAACGTAGGAGCCGGCTTGAAGTTTGCCAGAATAAACTCGGAAATAATTGAGTGTCCCTGCAAATGGATCAGCTGCGATTTTAAAAACTAAAGCGGCAAAAGGCTCCTCGTCAGAAGGTTTTCTGATAATTTTTTCTTTTGTTTTTGGGTCAAAACCTTCAATTGGTTTAACTTCTAAAGGTGAGGGTAAATAATCACAAATCGCATCAAGTAAGGGTTGAACACCTTTATTTTTTAAAGCCGAACCACAAAGAACTGGAACAATTTTTGCCTCAACTATTGCTTTTCTTAAAACCTTCTTTAAGTCTTCGATTTTTATCTCTTGCCCCTCAAGGTATTGATGCATCAATTTATCGTCATGCTCAACAATCGCTTCAATTAATCGATGGCGATATTCTCTAATTTTTTCTTTTAAATCTGGCGGTGGCACTTCTTCTTTTATTTCTTTACCCATTTCATCTAAATAGATAATTGCCTTTTCTTTCAGTAAATCAACGACGCCTTTAAAATTATTTTCTGCTCCGATTGGCAATTGAATCGGATAAGCATTTTTCGTTAATCTTTCATGAATACTTTTTAAAGAGCCGTAAAAATCAGCCCCTAAACGATCCATTTTATTGATAAAGGCAATGATTGGCACGTTAAATTTTTCTGCCTGATGCCAAACTGTTTCTGATTGAGGCTCAACGCCAGCCACACCATCAAAAACTACAACCGCCCCATCTAAAACCCTTAAGGATCTTTGAACTTCGGCTGTAAAATCAATATGCCCTGGCGTGTCAATAATATTAATGCGACAATCTTGCCAAAAACAAGTCGTGGCGGCCGCCGTGATGGTCACGCCATGTTCTTTTTCTAACTCCATCCAGTCCATATCAGTTGTTCCATAATGGACTTCTCCAACTTTATGTTTCTTTCCGGTGTAATACAAAATTCGTTCGGTAACAGTTGTCTTACCGGCGTCGATGTGAGCAATGATGCCAATGTTACGAGTTTTTTCTAAAGAATATTCTCTTGGCATAATTTTATTTAACAAACTTGGCTAGATGGGCAAAGGCTTTATTAGCTTCAGCAGTTTTATGAAGTCTTTCTTTTTTCTCCACAGCTGAACCAGTGTTTTTTGCCGCGGCTAAAATTTCCTCGGCTAATTTCTCTATCATCGATTTCCCTTTTTTCTCTCTAGCTGCTTCAATTAACCAACGAGCAGCTAAAGTAAATTTTCTTCTCTCATTGACTGGCACAGGAATTTGATAATTGGCCCCGCCAATGCGACGAGATTTGACCTCCACCTGGGGTGAGGCATTTCTAATCGCTCTTTGAAAAACTTCTAAGGGATCCTCTTTTGTTTTTTCCTTGACGATTTCAAAACTTTGATAGACAATTTTTTGGGCCAATGTTTTTTTACCTTTTCTCATTACGTAATTAATAAATTTAGCAATAGTTTCGCTCCCATATTTTGGATCAGGTAAAATTTTTCTAAGAGGTGCTCTTTTGCCACGCATAATAAAAATTTTAATAATAATCCTATTTGCTCTTTTTTGCCCCGTAAAGACTCCGTCCTTGTTTTCTTCCTTCTACTGGCGCCGCGTCATAGACGCCTCTTACAATGTGATACCTTACGCCTGGCAAATCTTTAACCCTCCCTCCTCTTACTAAAACAACCGAGTGTTCTTGTAAATTATGACCAATGCCAGGAATATAGGCCGTAATTTCTTCACCCGAAGAAAGTCTGACACGAGCAATTTTTCGTAAGGCAGAATTAGGTTTTTTTGGTGTCATCGTCGTTACTTTCAAACACACGCCCCTTTTAAAGGGCGAGGGTTTAGAAATTCTTTTTCTTTTTAAAATATTAAAAATAGTTTGTAAAGCAACAGATTTGCTCTTTTTCTGAATTTTTTTTCGACCCTTTTTGATTAATTGAGAAATAGTTGGCGACATAGTAAAAAAATATTATACAAGACAACCGTTTATTGTCAAGAAATTTTATCCCCAAAGAAGGAGGGGTCGTCCAATAATCAATTTAAAAGTAAAAGAAACGATTGCAAAAATAAGAGGTAAGCCAAAGAAAACAAAAATTAAAATTAAAAATAAACCCATTCTTTCTAAAATTCTTTCATAGCGTTTAAAATAAGTAGGTAAAAGAGAAAAAAGAATCCTTGAACCATCTAAGGGGGGGATAGGGACTAAATTAAAAACGGCTAAAAAAATATTGGCAAAGGTAATCATCGAAAGAAAGTGAGTAAAAGAATTAAGAGGCAAAAACCTGACCATTAATCCAAAGATTATAGCTAAAGCCAGGTTGGCTAGTGGTCCGGCTACCGCGACTATACCTGGTCCGTATTTTTGATTTTTTAAAAGATAAGGATTAAACGGTACTGGCTTAGCATAAGCAAAAAGAAATCGACCATGAGTATAAATAAATAGAAAAAGGGGGATCAAAATTGTACCAAAAGGGTCGATGTGGGCTAAAGGGTTTAAAGTCAATCGACCAGCTTCTTTGGCGGTTGAATCTCCTAATTTATCAGCCGACCAGGCATGAAAATATTCGTGGATAACGGCTGAAGGAATAATAATAAAAAAGAAAAAAAATAAATTCATATCGTTTCGCTTTTTCTACGAATTACGAATTTTTTACGAATATACGAATTTGTATATTTGTCCTGATTGGTAAATTTGTTATCAATTCTCTTGCCAAAATCTTAAAATTATGTTAAATTAATTTATCAACTTATTCAATTAATTATTTCTCCTATGTCTCGAATTTGTCAAATTTGTCAAAGAGGGACGAGGGTCAAAATTTCTCGTTCTCATTCTAACATCGCCACCAAAAAAAGGCAATACCTTAATTTAAAAAAGAAAAAAATTGGCAAAAGAAAAATCAAGATTTGTACCAGATGTCTCAAGGCAAAATCAAAAATTAAAATTACAAAGAATCGGGGTGTGGCCCAGTTGGTCTAAGGCGCAGCCTTGGGGTGGCTGAGATCGGCGGTTCGAATCCGCCCACCCCGACTATTATTTTAAACTCAATGAAAGTTGATCTCCACATCCATACTTATTATTCTCGCGATAGCCTTTCTCGTCCAAAAGATATAATTGAAATGGCTTTAGAGCGAGGTATTCAAGGCTTGGCTATCACCGACCATCACGAGATTAAAGGAGCCATTGAAGCATTAAAAATTGCTTTTGATAAAAATATTTTAATTATTCCTGGTCTTGAAGTAAAAAGTCAAGAAGGCGATATTTTGGCTCTTGGCATTACCAAAAAAATTCCTCAAGGACGACCGGCTTTGGAAACGATAAGACTTATAAAAAAAATTGGTGGCTTGGCTATTCTCCCTCATCCTTTTTCTTGGACCAATCCTTTCAAGTTTAAAAAAATCGATTTAACCGAGCTAATTAATCTCATTGATGCAATTGAAGTTTTGAATGCAGCTATTTTTCGCACGGCTAATCAAAAAGCTTTATTTTTTAGTCAAAAATATTCTTTACCTTTCACAGCTGGCTCTGATGCCCATCATCCTTCTTTTGTTGGTCGAAGTTATTTAGAATTAATAAAAGAAGTAAAATCAGAAAAAGAAGTTTTTGAAGAAATTAAAAAGAAAAATACTTGTCTGGGGGGTAGAGAAATCAATTTATTAGAAATGGTCAAGGACAAAACCTTCAAGACAGTGAAAATAATTAAAAGTTTTCTTTATGCTCGAAGAAAATAAAAAAATTTTTGAAGAAGCAATAAAAAAATCAGATCAATATTTCTCTCTCGTTCGTCTTTCGCCTAATATTATTACTCTTGGTTCGTTAATTTTCGCGATTTTTTCTTTTATTTCTTTAATAAAAAATAATTTATGGCTGGCTGGGTTTTCTTTTCTTTTAGCCGCTCTTCTTGATTGGTTAGATGGAAAAATTGCCCGAGCAACCAAAAGGGTTACTCGGTTAGGTGCTTACCTTGATACAATCATTGACCGATACGTGGAAGGACTTGTTTTACTCGGTTTTCTTTTTTTATCTTTACCCAAATTTATTTTACCTGCAACGATTTGGGTTTTTCTGGCTCTTTTTGGTAGTCTTTTAACCACCTATTCAAAATCAGCGAGAAAAGAAAAAGGACTTTCGGCTCAGAAGTCAAAATTTAGTTTAGCTGGTCGAGGCGAAAGAATTATTCTCATTGCCCTCTCGATGTTTTTAGGAATCTTAAATCTTCGCTTAACGACTTATCTTATCTTTGCTCTTGCCATTATCTCTAATTTCTCAGCCTTCCAACGAATCTTTTTAACGATCAAAAAATATCTTTAGTTAAAGATTCAGCACGCTGACTAACTGTTTAATTAAAGAAAGAACGACTGGTGGTGGTAATAAACTATAAGAAGGAACATTTTGATCATCTAATACCACCCAAGGCTTTTCAATAATTTTCACTTGAGATGATTTTTCATCCCAAATATAAGTGTATTCAGGTGTAATTTCATAATCATCGACATATTCTTTGGCTTTAGCCACCGGAATTGAATTTCTTAAAAGAATTTTTGGAATACCAAAAAGAGAGAAGGCTTGAGCAATAATTTTTCCGTCTTTCGTCAACCGATCTTTAATTGGTTCAATGCCTAAAGCGTCACCTTCTTTAGCCACCATTCGAGTTTTTTGACAGGTTGGCTGATCACAACAAAGATAAAATTCCTTTGTTTTCTCATTATAACCAATTTCTTTAGTCGGTAAAAGTTTAAGATTTCTAGGGGTTTGACAAATCGGACAAACAACTCGGTATTTGATCCTTTCATTAATAATAGAGTCGGGTAAATCAATTAAAACAAAAATATCTGGGTCATCACGATAATCAATTAAGTCACGAAAAAATAATGAATAAGAAACTTGGTCCATTTCCCTAGGAAAGCCATCAATAAAAAGTGCTTTATGTCCTAACTTGGCAATTTCTCTTTTAATTAGAGCCAAAATAAATTCTGTTGGCAAAAGTGTTTTGGTACTTCTCTCGGCTAGAGAATTTAAAGCTTTTTCAATAGGCATAAAACCGCGATAATTTCTTTTTAAAAAATCGATAAGGTCTTCTTTTCTTTTTGGATCTCTAAATTCCTGATCAATGGCGCGCACTGCATCGCCGACAGAAAAATGAACGATTTTTTCCGGTGCGACAACCTCGGCAAACATCTTGGCATAAGTTCCTTTGCCAGAATTTTTTTTACCTAAAAGATAAGCAACGAAGGTATTTTTTTTCAGATATTCTCTTAGTTTTCTAATTTCCTTACCCGCTTTCAATTCAAAATATTTTTTTCTTTCTTCTGGATCATTCAAGTCAAATTTTTGGTTTAATCCTTCAATTTTTGTTTTAAAAATGGGAAATTCCATATAGATGAGGTTTTATAGATTATTTATGGCAATTTGTAAATTGACATCTTATTTGTAAACTCGCATTATGCTGATTAATTTCAAAAATTATATCACCCAATTGATCAGTTCGCAAGATTTGCGTCTTGATTTTTTCTAAATTTCTTAAAACGCGTAAAGAAGGATGGCCATATTTATTTTTTCCTACTGAGATAACGGCATAAGTTGGTTGAACTTTTTCCAAAAATTCTAAACTAGTTGAATCTTTTGAGCCGTGATGGGCAACTTTCAAGAGGTCAGCTTTCAAATCTAAATTATTTTTGATTAATTTTTCTTCAACCTTTTTGGTCGCGTCACCAGTCAAAAGAATTTTAATTTGACCAAAAGTTAATTTTAAAACAAGAGAGGCCTCGTTATCATTTTTAAATTTTTGACCAATTAAATTTTCAAAAGGGAACAATGTTTCTAAATAAAGATTGTCAAAAATAAAATTTCTTCCCAGCCAAATAATCTCTTTCTTTATTTTATTTTCTTCGATTTCTCTTAAAAATTCTTGGTAGGTTAAATCTTCATCTTTCACGCCATTATAAAAAACTTGTCCAACTTGATATCTTTTTAAAATCTCAACCAAACCATTGAGATGGTCCGGGTCAGGATGAGTTAAAATCAGTAAATCAATCTTTCGCTCATAAAAGGGTAAGTACTGATCTAATTTATAAATAATATTTTTGTCTGGACCACCATCAATTAAAATGTTTTTTTTCTCCGGCGTTCTGATTAAAATGGCATCACCCTGACCAACGTCTAAAAAAATAATTTTGAGTCTTCCTTCTTGGCCAGATAAATTCGTTTCGGAGGGCGATAAGGTTAAAAACTGTCGCCCTTGAATATCTTCTTTTTCTCTAAAATAAAAATAGCCAAGAAAAACTAAATTGATAATTAAAAGGCCGCCAACAAGGAAAATTAACCAGACAGAACGACTTTCAGGTTTATTTTTCAAGGTTTTCATTTTTTTAATTTTATTTTCTGATTAAATTGAATTCCTAAATAAAATTTGGCGATCGTTTAAAAATATTTAGTTAGGTAATGTTTTCTTATTGACCAAGTAAAATAGAAAATAGCTAAATAAAGAATAATTATAATGAGAAAATGAATTTGGCCAAAATTAATAGAAAAAAGAGGAATTTGAGAAAATAGAGTTAAAATTTTATTAAGAAAAAAGATAATCGACCAAGGAAGAAAAAATAAAATTTTTGCTAAAGGATGAAAGATCAAAACACAAAAGGCAAATAAAAAACCAAAGGCCATTAAATAGGGCAAAATATTTAAAACTAAAAGATTGGCTAGAGGAGCGCCCAAAGAAAGATTGCCCCAATAGTATATAACCAAAGGAAAAACAAAAATCTGAGCGGAAAAAGTTGTGGCCAAAGCTTGACGAATATTGATAATTTTGTCTGGTAAAAATTTAAAGACGTGGTAAAAAACTTCTGACAAATAATGAATACCAAAAATGCCTAAATAGGAAAGTTGAAAACCAAGATCGTTTTTTAATAATTTGGGATTGAAAAGAAGCATTAAAGCGGCGGCGAAAACAATTAAATTTAAGCCACCCTTACGCCGACCAGCTTTTTCTGCTAAAAGTAGGAGAAATCCCATAATCCCCGCCCTAACTGCTGAAGCCGCACCTCCAGTTAAAACAACATAAAAAATCAACATCAAAGAAATAAGCCAAAAAACATTTTGGCGTTTCAAAAAGAAAAATGAAAGACAAAAAATGAAAAGAATTTTTGTCATTGTCATCACATGAAGACCAGAAACAGCTAAAATATGAGCTATGCCGGTCTTTGAAAAAACCTCCCGCATTTTTTGTGGCACTTCTTTTTTAAGACCCAAAAGCAATGTAGAAAAGATGCTTCCCTCTGGTTCGGTAAAGTTTTGGTCAATAGCCAATTTAATTTTTTCTTTGATTTTAAAGATTTGAGCCATAATTGGGTTGCCCTGATTTCTCTCTAAAATTTTAATTGTTTTTGGCCAACAGGTGGAGTAGATGTTGTAGCGCGCTAGATATTCGTGATAAGCAAATTTTTCTATTGGTTTTGGTTCGTTTAATTGACACTCAACTTCTAATCGATCGCCATATTGGTAGGAAGAATAAAGGGGGACGAAAATTAAAACCTGGCCTTTAATTTTTTTTAATTGATTATCTACAATTAATCTTTTTGCTTCTACCGCTAATTCTCTTTTGTCAATCCTCTCTTCGGCTTTTTTAACGACGCCTTCAAAAATAACTTTTTCATTATTATAAAACTGAATCCTGTCTGGTGTTGTTTTTGGCCAACTTAAATAATATCTTAAAAGACCAAAAAGAAAAAAGAATAAAGCCAGACTAAAAATTCTTATTTTTTTCTTTGGCCAAACAAAAATTAAAAAAATAAGACTAAACAGAAAAATAACACAACAAACAAAAAAAGAGATTTTTAAAAAAGAGGCTAAAGCAATGCCCAAAATGAAAGCCAAACAAAAAATCAAAAAAATTTTATATTTGGGTAACATAGATAAATGCAAAATGTAAAAAGCGAAACGCCAAACGAAAATCAAAAATTCAAAATTAATCAAAAAATAATTCTACATTTTAAATTCCGTTTTGGTTTTTGAGGTCTAATTTTTAATTTGATTTCAATGAGTCTAAAGAAATTTATTTTTTTTCTTAGTAACAATCGCTGACAAAAGCATGCCGACCAAGAGTCCTAATGTATTTGTCCATAAATCATTAAAAGAAGGGTCCAAACAAATACCCTCAGCAACATATTCATGAAAAAAATTAAAAAATAAGCCAATTAAAAAAGCCAAACCAATCGATAGACGTAAGAGATAAACAAGCAAAAGGGTAAAAATTAAAAAAGCAAAAAAATGAAGAATATTAAAAATCAGGTTCGAAGGTGGAACGTCAAGGACTAGAAATTCTTTTAAATTAGAAAATTTTTTACCGAGGGGTGGCTGAAACCAGAATTGAAAAAAATTCCGCAAATTGTATTTAATCCTTTCCCAGCCATATCGCTGATAAAGCATTTTTTGATCAGCAGGCTTTAAATAATAACCAAAGCCATAACCTTGACCAAATCGACAAACTTTATCAACCCTGCCAATCACAAAAAAATCTATCAGCAACAGAAAAATTAGGAAAAGAAAAATTACCTTTGGAGATCTAAACAGTTTCATTGATTATTAGGACAAAAAATTAAATATAAATTCAGAAAAATAAGATATTTAAATATCTTATTTTTTGGTTTTTATTAGTGTTGTTTATTTTAAATTTTAAATATTTGATTTTTTTAGATATGCTTTTATAAACTCGCCTATTTCTCCGTCTAAAACTTTCTGAACTTCATTAGTTTGATAGCCGATCCGATGATCTTTGACCATTTTATAAGGATGTAAAACATAAGATCGAATTTGATAGCCCCAAGAAGCTGGCATAATTCTGCCACGTAATTTTTCTTTTTCTTCTTCTTTTTTCGCTTGATTAAATTGATAGAGTTTTGAAAACAAAATTTTTAGTGCTCGTTCTTTATTTTGGTGCTGTGACCTTTCAGCTTGACAAGTGACTGTAATTTTTGTTGGTAAATGAGTAATTCTCACCGCACTTTCTACCTTCTGGACATTTTGGCCACCCTTGGCGGAAGCACGAAAGGTTTCAATTTTTAAATCTTTTTCCTGAATTTGAATTTTTGGTTGAGGAATTTCTGGTAAAACATCAACTAAAGCAAAAGAGGTATGGCGCATTTTCTCTGCATCAAAAGGCGAAATTCTCACTAAGCGATGAACGCCGGCTTCTGATTTCAAAAAGCCGTAAGCATAGGAACCAATAATTTCTAAAGTCGCACTCTTTATCCCCGCTTCACTGCCCCGTGATTCATCAATTAAAAAAACCCGCCATTTTCTCTTTTCAGCAAATCTTTGGTACATTCTTAAAAGCATTTCTGTCCAATCCTGAGCGTCAGTGCCACCGGTACCAGCGTGTAAAGATAAAATGGCATTGCTTTTGTCATATTCACCTTTTAAAAATTGAATAAAATTTTCCATAGCTTTTATTTTATCATATCAAAAAAAGTTATCCACAACCTTGATCTTGATTCAAATTCTTAGCTCGTTTTGTTTGGAAATAAACAGAAATTAGCCGTCAAAGCCGGCTAATTTTTTTATTTTTAAAAAGGAGGTGGAAAATATGAAAGCAAATCAGCAAAAAAATGTATTTCTTGTGGCCAACCAGCCACAAGGACAAAAATTATTCATGACGCAATGTCGGGCAAAGTGCTCTTGCGATTTGTAATAGATACCCTCACCGCGGATTTACGTCGTGTTCATATTCCTCTTCTAATGTATGTTCATATTCCTCTTCTAATGATTGTAAAGAAAGATAAAATTAAAAAACCCTGGGTTAGTTGGGGAGGGTTAGGGAAGCAATGACCTTCGTCATTAAAATTTAAATATTTACCACCCAATCTTCCCTCCCTGGCCCCGGGGTCACTCCTCTCCTTCTAATGTGTTAACACGCTGATACAATAACAATATTCAACAAATTTTCTAAGAAGGACTGGTTTTAGATTTTTAAATTTGAAAATTGGAATTTAAAAATTAAAAAATTAAAAATTTTATTCCTTATATTCTCCTAAAACTACTTTGATTATTTTTTCTTTGCCTCTAGATAAGACTTTTAATGTCACTTCGTCGCCGGGTTTAAATTTCTGAATCATTTTAGCTAAAGGATTATCTGGAGTAATTTTTTGACCATTTAATTCTAAAATAATATCATTTTCCATTAAACCAGCTTTATCAGCAGCTGAACCAGGAGTGACAGCAAAATCAGTCGCTGTTTCCCCTCGCACAATCAAAGCCCCATAGTCAACTGGCAATTTGTTAGTTTTGGCAATCGTTTCATTAATTAAGAGATAACGAATGCCTAAAAATGGACGAACAACTCGACCAAATTTTTTTACTGATTCAACGACATATTTGGCCTCGTTTATAGGAATGGCAAAGCCAATAAGCTGTCCTTCTAAAGACATAGCAGTGTTAATGCCAATGACCTCGCCTTTTAAATTTAAAAGCGGACCGCCGGAATTGCCTGGATTAATGGCCGCATCAGTTTGAATAACATTCTCTAACTGCTCGGTCCGACCAGCTCCGCCAGCAGTAATGTTTCGTCCAATCCCTGAAATAACTCCTTTGGTGACTGTGTTTCGAAATTCACCTAAAGCAAAACCGATAGCAATGACGCTTTGGCCAATTTCTAACCTATCAGAATCGCCTAAAGGCAGGGTCGGTAAATTTTTAGCCTCAACCTTCATCACCGCAATATCATTAAAAGGATCAGTGGCTAAAACTTTGGCCGGTAAAGTTTTTCCTTCATTAGTAATGACTGAATAATCGGCTTCTTGATCGTCAACTACATGTTTATTAGTTAAAATTAAACCATCAGAAGAGATAATAAAACCAGTGCCTCGGCCAACCTGTTGCTTTTCTTTCTGGGGCGTTTGTTTTGGTTGAGGAATTCTAAATTCAAAAAATGGCCAATCTTTAAAAAATTCTTCAAAAGGAGACCATTCTGTAATGTAACGAGAAACTTCTTGAGTAATAACAATACTAACAACGGCTGGTGCTGCTTTTTTCACGACATTGATGGTCGCTGATTCCTCATCAATAATTTTTATTTTTGGTTGACTATCAGTCGATGGCTGATGGCTGAGGTTTGGCGATTGATTGTTAGTCATTGGTTGTTGAAAATTAACTTTAGTCAGACTACTAATGATTAGACTGACAGCCGCTCCTGAAAGAGAGCCAACAAAAAAACTAATAATGACAATCAGTAAAACAGTATGCCGGAAAAGAGATTTTTTCTTTTTATTTTTTGGTTTTGGTAATTCTGGCGCAAAATTTGGTCTTTGAAGGTATTCAATCATATAATTTAAAAATCAAATCTTAAAAATTAAAATGACAATGTAAAATTATTCTTTTTAATTTTGATTTTTTATTTTGCGCTTTGAGTTTTGCCTTTTGAATTGAATTTAAAAAGACAACTTTCTAAATTTACAATTCTGTCCTTTTTGATTATTATACCATTTTTTCTGAGAAAGGTAATTTTTTGCTTTATACCCCTTGAATAACCCCCAACCCTCCCATTAGACTTTATTACTCTAAAACAAGGAAAATCTTTCAGGTTTGGATTTTGACTTAAAATTTTGCCAATTTGTCGCCAATTTCTTGGCCGACCAATGGCCTCTGCCAAAATTTTATAAGTTGTCACCTGACCCTTAGGAATTTTCTTTAATAAATTATAAACCTTTTGCTGAAATTTTGTCAACATATTCATTATCCCCGAATTTCAAACTTCTTAAAATAACCTTTTATTTTTTGGCCAATTTTTTCTAAATCGTTCTTTGTTAGAAATTTCATTTTGGCTAGTGACGGATTAATTAAACTGTCAATTGGTTGAAAAATTTGTAAGGCATATCTTTTTGCTCCTTTCAATTCTTTGGCTATGGTTAAAATATCTTTTTCAGAAAGCAGGGGGGCAACCGTTGTCCGAAATTCATAATCAAGACCAGAATTTTTAATGATTTCCATACTCTTTTTTATTTTCGCCAAATCAACTTTTACGCCTGTCAGCTCTTCATATTTTGACATTTGACATTTGACGTTTGACGTTGAACCTAAAGGACTCTTAATGTCCATAGCCACGAAATCAACTAATTTTTCTTTAATTAATTTTTCTAACAATTTTGGATTTGAGCCGTTTGTCTCTATACCTACACTGAATCCCATTTTTTTCACCTTTTTAATAAAATTTATTAAATCATTTTTTATTTTGTCATTTTTATTTTTTATTTCTCGCTCCGCGAGTGGCTCTCCGCCACTAATCATTACTCCGTCAATTAAACCTTTTCTTGATTTTAGGAAATTTAAAATTTTTTTCTCGGAAATTTTTGGTAGTTTCTGATAATTCAAAACAAGATCGCGATTATAACAAAAGGGGCACCGAAAATTACAACCGGCGACAAAAAGAACAGCACAAATCTTGTTCGGCCATTCAATTAAAGAAACCTTTTTTAAGCCATAAAAATTCATAGAAGAATTATAACAAAAATAAATGAAACCAAAACCCGCCCCCTGAAAGGGGGGGCGGGTCTGTTTATTTCAGAGATTACTTATTGTTCTTTTATCTGACCCTCTTGTTCTTCTTCTTTTTTTCTTCGCCTTTTAATAGCGAGAAGAATTAAGAAGATTAAGACAAGAAGAGATAAAATCGTCAAAAGTATTCGCCAGAAAGAACCAGTCAAACTCTGCCACAAAGCAGCCAAACTACCAGTCGCGCCCAATGCTCCCGCTGCTGTTGCTGGAACACCACCCGGAACCGTCTCGCCACCAGTCACCCCCTCTGTTGCCGGCGTTATTTCCGGTCCAACTGGTGGTGGAGTTGGCGTAGGTGTTGGTGCTGGTGTTGGAGCCGGAGTAGGTCCTGGAGTTGGGGTTGGAGCTGGAGGTGCTGGGGGTGTTGGAGGTGTAGGAGGAGTCGACGGTGTTGGCGGTGTCTGTGTCAAAGTGGTAAAAACATACTCTGGACTAATGGCTAGCATTGGACCACGAGAAACAATTCGGTAATAATAGGTGGTATTTGGTAATAACCCGCTTAAAACCAAACTGTGGAAGGTAACCATTGGATTAGTATCGGTTTCAGGTGTATTATTGGCATAGCCAAACCTTGGCGGATTATTACCGGTATCATTCATATCTAAGTTATGAGGTTGACCTTCTTGAGAATAGATAATATAACTGGTGGCTGGATAATTTGTCGTCCAACTAATTTGAACACTATTCGGTGTCAATAAATCAATTGTCATGTTCGAAATCGTTAACGGAATTAAACCACCATCGCCTCCGCCACCAGGTGGAGGAAGTTGAGAAGTAGCTACATAATATGAAGCTTTTGTGGCCTGAAAAGTACAAAGACCATTGGTCACAAGACAAGTGGCCGGTGGCACAATACCATCGTTCGTCCAATTATCAGTCCCAGAAACAGACCGAAGAATATTTAAGGTTTGTCCATCAAGGGTCGTCCCAACAAAAATGCTGATAGTGATGGCTGGATTAAATTCTAAGCCTAAATTTTCCAAACCCCATTTGAGTGCCCCTTCAATCACAACACCCGCACTCAAACCAGTTAATGAACCAGGGGTAACAGCCTCAGCCGTCAATAATCCACCATCTATGCTACCACCATCTTCCCGAGTAATAATTGTTCCTTTAGGTAATAAAATGGTACTAGTTCCGCCATCAACCGGGATATCAATCGCTGAACTTTCTAAAACAAGGAGTGAAGTGGTAGAGGTAAATTCGCCATCGAGTGGGGCAAATTTGGTGCCTAATTTTTTCTCATAATAGATATTGCCAAAACCTTTAATTTCTTCTCCATTTTGTGAAACAAGAACTTCATAAGTACCATTGTGATCAGCGGGATAAGTTTGCTGCCAATTATCTGGCAAGACTTCACTAATGATCCAAATGCCAAAATCAAAAGGATGGAAAATAAATTTAAATAACCCTTCTAAGTTGGTCAAAACAGTTTTAACCAAATCACCTTTAGTGGCTTTAATTTCCCAATTTTCCAGTGGTGGCTCGCCCTCATCCCATTGACCATTATTATTTCGGTCATACCACTTATAACCAGAAATTGAACTTGAGAGATGTTCACACTGGCAAGTATTCAAATTACAAATATCAAGAGTATCTGGAACTTGATCGTCACAATTCGTATCCGTTTGGCAACCACCGCAGTCAATACTACAAGTATGAGTTATTGTTTCGTCACCGATTGAACAGGTGCCACTTGGTTCCTGACATTTAGAAACAAATGGAGCTCGATAGTCGCAAGTAAAAGGATTATTATCAGGATCATTGAAACAAGTATTAATACCAGGCAAATTATATTGAGAACAATCAACCTCTCTTCCTGACACACAGCTGGCGTTTTGACATAATTCTTGTCCATCACACCTTAAACCATTATCACAATCTAAAACAGTTTCTGTTTGCTTCTGACATTGATAATTTAGACAGATACCTTCGTCATGTTTTATTGCCGTTCCATCACAATAATCTTGATCTAAAGAATTGCAATCATCGTCAGTCTGGCATTTCGTACAAGCCGGGTCGTTATAAGAAATACGTGGCGCACCGCAGGAATTATTAGTACAGGTACAATTTCCTTGGCAAGTGTTGGCAACATTATCATAATCATAATAATCATTGCCTACACAGCCATCAAATTGATTACAGTTCGTTTCGGCACAAGGATGAGTCGCGTCGCACTCAGCTTGACATCGCTCGACATCGCAAGTATGGGTTATTGTTTGATTGCCGATTGTGCACCTATCTGTCTCTTCATCACAAACAGAGATAAAAGCATTTCTTGAATCCCAAGTAAAGTCAATGTTATCCGGGTTGTAAAAACACACGCCTATGGCTGAGATGTTATTGGCCGAACAATCTATTGTTGTGCCGGCTTGACAATTACCGTTACCATCGCAGGTTTCATGTCCATTACAGTACAATCCGTCATCACAGGAAGTTTGGGCTGGTTGAAAAATATTAGCCGGACAATCGTTATTTACACCGTCACAATATTCAGCGAGATCGCAAATTCCTGAAGCTGGCCGGCATTCGGCTGTTGATTTCGCATCAGCCGGACAACTGGCGCTTAAACCAGTACAGGTTTCTGCCAGATCACATTGACCTTGAGACGCTCGGCAAACTGTTTGAGACGATTTAAATTGACAGGTTGAAGAATCGCAACAAGTATCAAAGGGTGATTCACATTGTTCGCCTGATTCCAAAATTCCGTTGCCACAGACTGGTGCAGGAGTAGTAGTATAATAAACTTTCACCTGAAGTTGATCTATATACAAAATTGGTTGACCCTGACCACCGACCGCTGTCGCATCAAGTTTTATTCTAAAATTATTATTAGTAAACTCGTTAGACGACCAAGTTCTCCCCCAAGTATCAGTTGATCCGCCAAAAATACGAGTCGCCTCATTATTCTCACCGACGGGAAGATCAGTAGTTTTCGTGGCAGTATAATTAGTCCCGCCATTCCAAGAAAGAGAAATTTCTGCTCGTCTTAAACTAGTAGTATACCCTTCCAGGGCAACAGCAATTCCGTTAATTGTCGCGCCAGCAGGTATAGCTGGGATATTGAAATTGTAATACTGAACAACATCGTTTTGATTATTAGCTGATGCCCGCTGATTATCAGAGATATAAACATCTTCAGGATTACTCCAACCGTCATTAATATAAGCACTTGGTACGTACCATCCACTGTAATAAATTGTTATTCTAATATGGTCTATCTTCGCCTTTATTTTACCTCCTTTGGTGGTTTCTTTCTTAGCAGAAAAAACAAAGCCAAAATTTGGATTATTAATATCATCTTTTGTCCACGTTAATCCCCATAAATCATTTTCTGAGCCATAAGAAACATAGATTTCATTTTTCTCCCAAAAATTTGTCTTTGCCTTATTATCACCGCTTATTATTCCGTCTTTAACAATTCTTGCTGAATAATCTTTTATGTGATTATCGTCTTCGGCGCTTCTTTCTACCTCAACTTTAATTCCGTTGATTATTGATCCGTCGGGAATATTAAAATTAAAACCAGTGACTTTAAGATAGTGACTAACTTCGTTATTATTTAGCTCAGCTTCAGCTTTTTGATTGTCAGAAGTTTTCACTTTCTCAGGATACGACCAATTTATTGTGCCTACCGTACTCTCATTAGTAAAACTCGAACCATTGTTTGGCCCGACCGTAGCAGCTAAAGCGGTTTTCGGTAAAACAAAAAGCCCAACTAAAAACAACTGGACAAAAATAAGGTTAAAAATAGTAAAACTAGTTATGACCTTTTTAAAAAAATAAAAAACGGTTGACGAATTTTGCATGTTGTTTTCATAAAATAAAGTGGTTATGATAATTTGTGTATATTAAGTAATAGACTTATTATAAAAGAACCTTAAAAAATGTTAAGTTGATTTATACACAGGTGATAAGTTATAAATAATTTTTGACTAAAAATTAAATTTAGGTTAAAATGAATTAAAGGTCGGGTAAGATTAACTTAATCTTAAAAATTTTATGAAGAGAAAATTTTTGATTGTCTTATTCTCTTTGTTTTTGTCTTTAACGCTTACCCCTTTAGTTTTAGCCGAAGAAAATGTCACCAATACTCCGCCGGCGACCAATCAAACACAATTTGATCCGGTCTGCATCCAAAATGCCATTGAAAAAAGAGAGGGTGCTATTATCGCCGCTTATGAAAAAAAATCAAATGCCATTAAGACCGCCCTTGAGCAAAGAAAAAATGCTTTAAAAGAAGCTTGGACAAAAACAACGATTCGTGAAAGAGTACAAGCTCGTCATCAGGCTTGGAAAAATTTTCGTCAGGCTCGCTGGACAGCCCAAAAAACCTATCATACCGAGGTGAAAAATGCTTGGAAAAC
>JAOACJ010000012.1 GCA_026417895.1 Patescibacteria group bacterium
CTGCTGATTGGACAAACTCTGGTGAAAGGTAAAATGTCTCTTGGATTTTGAGGGCGGTGTCAATGTCTCCATATTCTAACCATTTTATGAAACCTTTCTGAACTACTGATTGGACAAATTCTGGTGAAAGGTGAAATTTCTCTTGGATTTTGAGGGCTTGAAGGGCGCGGCCAATGTCTTCATTTTCTAAGCGTCTCATGAAGTCTTTCTGACCTGCTGATTGGACCCAGTCTGGGGAAATGTAAAATTTCTCTTGGATTTTGAAGGCGCGGTCAATGTCTCTAATATATCTATCTTCTAAACATTTTATGAAACCTTTCTGAACCGCTGATTGGACAGCTTCGGATTTAATGAATTCTTCTGGTAGAGAAAATTTCTCTTGGATTTTGAAGGCGGTGTCAATGTATCCATTTTCTAAACATCTTATGAATTCTTTCTGAAATACTGATTGGACAGTTTCGGATTTAATGAATTCTTCTGGTAGAGAAAATTTCTCTTGGATTTCGAGGGCGTGGTAAATTTTTCCACTTTCTAAAAGTTTTATGAAGTATTTCTGAAGTACCGATTGAACTTTTTTGTCTGATCGGATAATTTCTGTTGGTAGATTATATCGTTCTTGTATTTCAATAATTTTAAAAGCAGCATCAATCCTTCCTGTAGAGAGGAGATAGTTTATTTGCTGTAAAGCCCAGTCCTGTTTATGGGTCAAAACATTTTTTCTAACTTCTTCAGAAAATGAAACCCCTTTCTCTAATTTGTTATTTGAATGATTCATAAATTTTTAATTTTTAATTAAAATGGCTTTAACTCTTCTAGTGCCGGCCGTGCTCGCTTCTTCCTTGATGATTTTGAATCGGCCAAGCTCTGAGGTATTTCTGACGTGAGGTCCGGCACAAATTTCTTTAGAAAAATTACCAATTGAATAAACTTTAACAATTTTTGGATATCTTTCCTTAAAAAAAGCCAAAGCACCTGATTGTATTGCTTCTTCATAAGACATTTCCTGAAATTTAACTTCCAAATTTTCCTTGATTTTTTGATTAACTATTTCTTCAATTTTTTTGATCTCGGTCTCGCTTAATTTTCTAGGATAAGTAAAATCAAATCGTAGTCTTTCTGAATTAATATCAGAACCGGCTTGTTGAACGTGGTTGCCTAAAACTTGGCGAAGAGTGGCATGTAATAAATGAGTCGCCGTATGAAGTTGAACAATTTTTTCTTTCTCTTCGTTAGAAACATCTCCTCCAAGACCATGTCCACCGAATTTTTTCTTCGCCCCAGCTCGAGAAATTTCTTGGTGTTTTTGAAAAGACATTTCAAATCCTTCCTTTATTTCATCTTTAAAAGGAAGTGTCTCTCGATGAATCTTTTCTATCTCTTCTATAGATAATTCTAACGGAAAACCATATGTTTCATAAATATAGAAAAATTTTTCTCCTAATTCATTATAGGTTTTAATTGGGTCATATATCTTTTTCTTGTCTAATAACTTTCCTGGTTTATACTCTCCGATCATTGATGATTTTTCTTTTTCAAGCCAACCAATAATTTTCTGTAATTCCTTTATTCCTTTTTCTAGTGTTTTTCCAAACTTCTCTTCTTCTTGTTGAATCACGGTTAAAATATCATTCCTTTTCTGACTAAGTTCTGGATAAATATTATGATAGTTCTCGATCACCAAATTTGCTAAAGGAATCAAAAATCCTTTTTTGGTTTTGATTAAATTGCCATAACGAATTGCCCGACGAAGAATCCTTCTCAAAATATATCCTCTTTCTTCTTTTGAGGGTAAAAGTCCTTCACTGATTAAAAAACAGACGGCTCGCAAATGGTCAGCAACAATTCGATAAAACCTCTCTCCCAATCGATAAGGAATTTCAGAAATTTCCTCTATTTTTTTGATCAGTGGTAAAAATAAATCAGTCTCAAAATTTGATTTTTTATTTTGTAAAACACAAGTCAACCTTTCTAAACCAGCGCCGGTATCGATATTTTTCCGCGGTAATTTTTTATAATGCCCTTCTTTTGTTCGAAAATATTCCATAAAAACCAGATTCCAAATTTCAACAAACCGACCACAAGCACAATTTGGACCACAATTCGGCAAACTACATTCTTTTTCTCGAAATTCTTCGCCTCGATCATAATGAATTTCTGAACAGGGGCCACATGGCCCTTCAACACCAATCGGCCCCCAAAAATTTTCTGTCATCCCAAATTCTTTTATTCTTTCTCGAGGTATCCCAACTTCCCGCCAAAACCTAATCGCTTCTTTGTCCTTTTCAGCCACACCATCTTCACCCCCAAAAACCGTTACCCAAAGTTTTGATTTTGGTATTTTAAATCTGATATTTAATAATTCAAGAGCTAGTTCAATCGCCTCTTTTTTCCAATAATCACCAAAAGACCAGTTGCCGAGCATCTCAAAAAAGGTGTGATGAAAGGCTGAACCAATATTATCTATATCAGAAGTCCGAAAACATTTTTGGCAGGAAGCAGCTCTCCGATAAGGTGGAACAACTTGACTGGAAAGATAAGGAATAAATTGTTGCATCCCAGCCGAAGTAAAAAGAACAGTCGGGTCAGCCGGAATTAATGAAGAAGAGGAAACAATTTCATGTTTTTTTTGCTTAAAAAAATCTAAAAAAATATGACGAATTTCTTGAGCGGTAAAATTGGTCATATCTTATATATTTTATCATTTTAAATTAAATCGGCAAGATTCAAAAATAAAAGTTAGGACTAATGATTATTTTTAAAAATCAACGGAAAAACTAATTTCGTTAGATAAGGAATAAGAAATAACACCCCTAGCGCAACAAAGACTAATTGACAAACTCTAATCACTAAGGCAAAGGATAAGGCATGTTCAAGGTTAAGTTTTAAAATGGCAAAAATAAAAGCGATGGCGCCCTCAAAGCCACCAATTGAACCTGGTGTAGGAATAAATCCAGACAAAAGTCCAAAAATTCTAATTAGATATATTTTAAAAATATCAAGTGACTGCCCCCAGAAAAACATTAAAAAATAGATTTGTAAACAAGAAAGCAGAATAATCACTAAAGAAAGAATTATGTCTAAGTGAAAAAGTTTTTTGCCATGCTGGAAAAATTTCTGAATAATATTAATTTCCTCATTAATTTTTCTCTCTAAAGTTTGGTGTTCATTAATCTCTTGGCTAATGACTTTTTGAAATTGAAAAAAATTGATGAAGAAACGCAAAATATTTGGTAAACGAAAGATAATGATAATTAAGATAAAGATAATCAAAGAAGCGATAAGTAAAAAAAAACCAAGTAGATAAGAACCAACCAGTAAAGAAACAATACCGCCCAAAGTTAGAAAAATTAATAAGGCCGCTCCTTCAGCCATCCGATCAATGACAATTAAACCAAAAGTTTCAACAAACGATTTGTTTTCATTTTTTTTAATTAAATAGGCTTTAAATCCTTCGCCGCCGATGTACATGACGGGCGTCAGGTAACTAATCGCCTGTTCACTTAAAAAGGCTGGAATTAATTTTTTAAGACCGCTTCGATAACCATAAGAACTAACTAAAATTTGCCATTTTTTAATCATGAGAAATAAAACAAAAAGATTAATAAAAAAAATAATCATTAGTTGCCACCAATGTAAAAGAGAAAGAACATGAAAGACTTTTCGAAAACCAACGCGATGAAAAAGATAAAGAACAAAAATGATGCCAAGAAATAATGAAATAAAAAATAAAAAAAATTTTCTGAATCTCATCTTTGAAAGTTTATTTTATCTTGATTTAGAATTTTTGTCTTGGGTCAGTTCTTTAGTCGCTATTTTTTGTTTTCTAATACTTTTGAGACATTTTTTACAATAAACCGGTCTAATACCATCAGGAATAAAAGGAACTTGGGTGATGGTTCCACACAGACTACACTCTGCTTCATATTTTGGCGAAGAAATCTTTCTTAGTTTTTTGTCAATCTCTTCGTCAGAGAGGCCACTCCAGCGAGCAATTTTTTCTTCAACAACTTTTCTCTCTTGAGCATATCTCTCTCTCGTTACTCTAATAATTTTTTCTTTTTCTCCGCAAGGTGTAGAGATGGGAGGTAAGGTTGTGGCTGAAAACGGTTCTGAAGTAATTCCGTCAATCATTAATTTAACATAAACATCATACTTATCTAAATTAACCAAATCAACTTCGGTAAATTTCGGAGCAAATTCTTTGGCTAAAATTTCTGCGTCTTCAGCTCCTACCCTGAAACAAACAATTGTGCCGACGTTACCAAAAACAGCTGATCTAACTTTTTCATCTAATTGCCCAATATATTGATGAGCTAGAATCAAGTTAAGGCGATATTTTCTTGCTTCGGATAAAATATTGACAAAAGATTCAGTGGCAAAATTTTGAAATTCATCAACATAAAGATAAAAATCCTCTCGTTTTTCTTCTGGTATATCAATTCGACTCATGGCCGCCAATTGAATCTTTGTAATCATCATTGCCCCAAGTAGGGAAGAAGCATCTTCACCGATTCTTCCTTTGGAAAGATTTAAAATTAAAATCATTTTCTTGTCGATGACTTCTCTTAAATTAAAGGAAGATCTCACTTGACCAACAATATTCCTAATCAAGGCTGTTGATAGAAATTGACCTACTTTGTTTTGAATTGGCGCAATTGCTTCAGACTTGAAGGCTTCTGGATAGCGTGGAAATTCATCAACCCAAAATGATTTCACCACCGGATCGGTGATTTTAGCCACCACTTTTTTCCGATATTCTTTATCAACCAAAATTCTCATGATACCAAGTAGGGTCGAGCCAGGAAATTCTAAAAGCGCTAAAATAGCGTTTCGTAAAACATACTCAAGGCGCGGCCCCCACGAATCGGCCCATATTTTTTTATAGATGCCAATTAAGCCAGAGGCAACTAAGTGACGATGGGTTGGTTCAACTTTTTCTAAAATATTAAAGGCGATTGGATAATCAAGGTCAGCGGGATTAAAATAAATTGTTTCATTAATCCGTGAAGCTGGAACAAAGTTTATCACCTTTTCAGCTAAGTCACCGTGAGGATCAACAACACCCACCCCGCGACCAGCTTTAATATCTTGATAAATCATATTTTCAAGAGTAGTTGATTTGCCAGTTCCAGTTTTACCAACTAAATAAAAGTGTCTCCGTCGATCATCAGTTTTAATACCAAATTTTTTCCGAATATTGCGATAATTCGTTTCAGCAAAAACAACAATTTCATCTTGTTCTTTTTTTTCTGACAATTTGTTCAATTCAACCTCCATAACTTAAATTAAAAATGGAAAATTAAAAATTAAAGTTTAATTTTCAAGGCAGGTCCCATCGTCGAACAAATAACAACATTGCGAATAAAATTTCCTTTAAGACTTGGTGGTTTTGATTTTTTAACTGCCTCTAAAAAAGTTTTGAAATTAGTAATAATTTTCTCTCTGGGCCAAGAAGTTTTACCAATGACTTGATGAAGATTGCCACCTTCATCATTTTTAAAATAAATTTTACCTTTTTTAATTTCTTTAATCACCCGACCAATCTCTTCGGTCACCGTCTCTTGTTTTGGTGATGGCATTAATCCTTTCGGCCCTAAAATTTTGGCAATCGGTGCCAATTCTCTCATCATCTGAGGACTAGCCACGGCCACATCAAAATCTAATTTTTTGGCTGTCTTTATCTTTTCAATCAATTCTTTACCACCAACCTCATCTGCTCCCGCCTCTTTTGCCTCTTTTTCTTTTTCTGGCTCAACAAAACAAATAATTTTTTTACTTTTTCCTAAACCAAATGGTAAAACAACACTGCCTTTCAAATGTTGTTCTGGTTTATTAGGGTCAATAGATAACCTTAAGTGAACCTCGATGGATTCATCAAATTTAGCCGTCTTATTTTCTTTAATAAAATCAATTGCTTCCTCAAGTGAGTATAATTTTTGAGGCTTTATTTTATTCTTAATTTCTTGATATTTTCTACTTCGTGACATATTTTTATCATTCTAACAAATTTTTTAAAAAAAGCAAGTCTTTTTGACTAAAAAAACAATAAAAAATTCATTCAGGATTTGGTATTTTCACAAAAGACCAGCGATGTCTTGTTTTTTATTAAAAACTATAAGCTTATAACAGGCGAAGTTCCAAAAAAGTGACAGAGAAGTTGCCACAGCTTTAGAAAAATTTGCCCAAAGAATCTTTGAAAAACCGAAAATTGGTGAGACAAAAGAGGTAAGGGTATAAAAAATGCTAGTATTAATAGCCATACCAAGGATAGTTAGAATAGCAAATTTGCCAAACTCTTTCGAACTTTCCAAAAATCTTTCTTTTAACAAAAATTTTTTAATAATATAAAGGTCGATCCATAAAACAACAGTAAAAAAAATAAAGCCGAGTGTAATAAAAATAATATTTTTTTTAAAAAATTTCAAATTGATGAGAATAAAAAAAATAATTAAGATTAAAAAAAATTGGCCCTGAAAAATTTTCTTGTTTTTTTCTTTTTGAAAAGTCCAAAATCTATTAACCAAATAACTATTAGTCACAGCGATAGTAAAAGAAATAAGATTAAAAAAAATGATTGGTAATCCTTGATAGAGATTGAAAGTAAACATTAACAAATTCAAAATCAAAAAATCAAGAGCGGTATTGTTCAGGCCAACAATTAAAAATTTAAAAAATTGTTTAATGGTTTCTTTAATCATTTATTTTTTTTATAGTGGCAACACTCAGACCGCTACCCATTGTTTTTGGATAGGCGAAGAACTGACCAAGAACATTTCCTTCTAAATCAAAAATTCTGACTTGTGGCCCGCCGCCCCTGAAAGGAGCAGTGACAATCCTCGCTTTTTTTGTCTGATCGATGACAGAGACTGAAAGAGTAACACCTTGATAAAAATCTGGCTGATAGGCTAAAAACTGTCCTTTTAAATAACCAAATCGATCAAAAATTCTTAGATAAGGGCTGGCCCTGGAAGCGATACTGACAACAATTTCATCTAAACCGTCGCCATCTAAATCGCCAGCCTCAACATTAATACCACCTTTAAATTTTTCATGAAAGGCAAAAAATTGACCAATAATCCTACCTTTTAAATCAAAAATTCTGACTTGTGGCCCTCCACCCTGACCGGGACCGGTAATAATTTCTTTTCGACCATCACCATTTAAATCGCCAACGGCTACCGAGACTCCACCATTAAAATTTGGCTGATACGGAAAAAAGGCAGAAAGCAAATTGCCATCTTTATCAAAAACTTTAAGTTTGGCCGTCCCTTTCTGTGGCGCCACCACTATTTCGTCTTGACTATAACCATCTAAGTCGCCGGCCGCGACACTGATACCATTTTTAAAATTTTTATCATAAGCAAAGAAGTGTCCTTTGAGATTGCCTTTTTGATTAAAAATTTTTAGATGTGGTCCTCCACCCTGACCGGGACCGGTAATAATTTCTTCAAGTCCATCACCATCGACATCGCCGCTCGTCAGACTTACCCCGCCTTTAAAATCTTTCTGGTAGGCATAAAATTCACCGGTTAAAACGCCGGTTGGTGTGAAAATTTTAACTAAAGGAGAACTACCTTTGCCGCTAGCGGTAATAATATAACGATCAGAAGACTTCTGGGTCAATCTTTGATAAGCTTCGTTAACCGCTTGATAAACGTTGAGGCGGCCTTGGCCCAATTTACCAGTCAAGCCAGGATTGAGATAATCAATTTTTTCTACTGTTTCCAAAATCAAATCTCTAATTTCCTGATTGGTAAGAACTGAAGGGTTGAGTGATTTAATTAAGGCGGCGGTTGCGGAAACAAGTGGAGTGGCTAAAGAAGTACCTGACCAATAGCCACCGTAATAGTTTCTATAATCCTCTTTTTCTGGTGCATAAAATAAAGTACTGTAAATTCTTGTCCCCGGAGCGGTTAGGTCAACGCACCTACTGCCAAAATTAGCGAAAGATGCCTTTTTATCAATTTCATTCGTCGCTGTCACGCCGAGAATAAAATTTTCTCTTTCTCCTTGATCTAAACAAATAGGATAAAGTGGTGAGGTGTCTAAATCTTGTCCTTGGTTGAGAGCGTCATTGCCAGCCGCGGCAACAATCACCAAACCTTGACGCCAGGCTTCTTTCAATGTTTCCAAAAGAAGTTGGCTTCTATTTGGACCAACAAAACTGAGATTGATGACATCGGCTTTATTGACGATGGCATAATTAACAGCTTTGATTACATCATCTAAGCTCCCCTCGCCGGCATTGTTAAGGACTCTTAAGGGCATAATTTTTACTTTCCAGGCTAAGCCGCTAACACCTTGATGATTATCACCAACAGCAACTGAAACGCCAGCAACGACTGTTCCGTGATGAATGCCTGCTGTCGTATAGGTTGGTAAAAATTTTGGCTTAGGATTTGGCAGATTGTCAACAAAATCCCAACCATTGAGATCATCAACATAGCCATTGTTGTCGTTATCGAGTCGATCACCAGCAATTTCTTTTTGATTAACCCAGATATTGTCTTTTAAATCAGGATGATCAATATCCACTCCCGAATCCAGAACAGCAATGGTAATATCTTCGCGACCACCTTTGACTAAATCCCAAGCTTTAGGAGCCTGAATTTTTTCTAAATACCATTGTTCAAAATAAAACGGATCATTGGTTAAATAACTGGCCCGGAATAAATAATTTGGTTCAATCATCTCAATATTTTTGTTTTGATTTAAAATTTTTGCTTTGATCTCTTCAATATCTTCCTGTGGATTAAAAAAGATTTTTGAAATTTTTTCTTCATTTTTATATTTAACTAATAATTCACCTCTTTTATAACTTTCTTGGTCTTCTAAATATTTTATTTTATTAGCCCGGTGTTCTTCAAAGGTTCGACTGTAGATAGTTGTTCCATCTTCTTTACTTAAAAAATACCACCAATCATTTTTTTCTGGATAGATAACAGCTAAAATAGAATCAAGGCCTGGATTAGAAATCGGACCAGGTGGCAAACCTTTATATTTGTAGGTGTTGTAAGGGTTGTCTATTTTTAAGTCCTCAAGAGAGGCCCGTCTTACTTTTTTACCGGTCAGATAATTAATTGTCGAATCGGCTTGAAGGGGTAGATTATTTTTTAACCTTCTTAAAAAAATATCAGCCACTATTTTTTTATCTTTTCTTAAAGGTACTTCTTTTTCAATAATGCTAGCTAAAGTAACAATTTCAAAAATTGTTTTGCCTTGTTTCTTAATTTCTTCTTTCAGTTCATCGGTCATTTTCTGATCAAAATTATCTAACATTTTAGAAATTATTTTTTCACTCTCGGTTTCTAAATAAAAACGATAAGTATCGGGAAAAAGGAATCCTTCAAGGCTTTTAATCTTATCATCTCGAAGAAAATCATATTTTTCTCGGAATTGATTCACTTCTTGAACTTTTGTTAAAAAATCTTCTTTTTTGACCAGACCTTCCTGCTCCAGGTTCTCAGCTATTTCCTTGACCGACCAGCCCTCAATAATCGTTATTTTTTTCTCACGGGATAAAGACGAGGTTAAAATTTCAACAATCTCTTTAAGACTTAAACTTTTTTTTAACTCGTATTTCCCAGGCAAAAATTTTTTTCTTAAATTTCTTAAAAAAGAATATAGAACAAAAATGTTTCTATCTTTAATTAAACCTTCTTTTTCTAAATTTTCACCAATTTTTTTTAAAGATTCACCTTTGGTAATAATAAAAATGGTCGTCTCTTCGTTTTGACCCATTGGTTTACTCGCTTGATAATCTAAATATAAAAAAACGACCAAGGAAATAATCATTAAATAACTAATAAGAACCGTAATTTTACGCATATCATTGAGTAATCAAAGGGACAAAAAGAAAGCCCGGATATTTTTTTTCTTGATATTTTTTCTCACCAATTTTTTCTATTAAGACCACTTCTTGCGATTCGACGCCAACTGGTATTACTAATCGTCCACCAATCTTTAGCTGATCAAGTAAATCCTGGGGAACGCGAGTAGCAGCTGCGGCAACGTGGATTTTGTCAAAGGGCGCTTCTTTAACTAAACCCTTTGAACCATCGCCGCAGATAAAGACAACACGACCAGAAGAGACAAAATTATATTTTTTTGTTCTCTTTTCTCCATATTCTTTTAATTCCGGAATAATTTCTAGAGCAAAAACTCGACCCTTTTCACCAACGATTTCGGCTAACAGAGCCGTTGTCCAGCCAGAACCAGAACCGACATCTAATACTTTATCTCCTTTTTTTGGTTGTAGGAGTTCTAACATAAAAGCTACCGTCAAAGGTTGTGAAATTGTCTGACCATAACCAATTGGTAAAGGATAATTGGCTTCGGCCTCGCCCCTAAATTCAGGTAGCAAAAAATCTTCTCTTTTTATTTTATAAAAAGCTTTAATAATTTCCGGCGTTCGGAGATATCCCTGCTCAACAAGTTGGTCGATTAAATTAGGCATAGAAAAGTTAAGAGCTATTGAGTTATGAGTTTACGGGTAAAAAGTTTTTTTGTCAAGAGTGCGCCAAACCAACCAATGAAAATGCCAGCCAAAACATCAGTTGGCCAGTGAACACCAACAAAAATTCTCGCTAAGCCAATAAAGAGAGCAAGAATTAAAAAGATGATCCCTAAACGATAGTGAAAAAAATAAATACTAAAAGCTAAGGCAAAAGCTATAGCTGTATGGGCTGAAGGAAAGGATGATTCTTTCATTCCAACATTAATTAAAGATAACAAATTCAGAACAACAAATGGTCTGGGCCGAAAATATATTTTTTCAAAAATAAAATCAAAAAGATAGACTAAAACGACGGCCAAGAAACAGAGAAACAAAATTTTCAATATTTTTCTCTTTTCCCCTTTCAGAAACCAGATGAAACAAATTAGCAACGGCATCAACCAAATTAAATAAACAGCCAAGAAAATTCCTAAAGAATCAAGACAGATTGATTTGCCGGCCAAGCTGTGAATAAATTTAAAAATTGTTAAATCAAGCCTCATGAAAATAATTAATATAATTTTATTCGCCGATAATTTTTAATACTATCTCTCTCTTCCTTTCGCGATTATCAAAATCACAAACAATAAAAACAATAATCTGTTGCCAAGTACCCAAATCTAATTGACCATTAGTCAACGGAATGGTTAAAGAGGCAGAAAATAAACTTGCCCTCAAATGAGAAAAACCATTGTCGTCATCCTAGGTTTGATTATGATGATAAGATTTGTTTTGTGGCACTAGTTTTTCAATTAATTCTTGCATGTCTTTAATTAAATTTGGTTCATATTCTATCGTCGTTATAGCGGCCGTTGAGCCTTTAATAAAAACATTAACCAACCCATCCTTAATTTTTGATTTTCGAATAATGCCTCTTACTTGGTCAGTAATATCAATGAGGTGACAAAAACCTTGGGTGAAAAGAGTAATTTTATCAGTATAAATCATAGACGAAAAAATGAGAATCTAAAATATAAGAGTTACTAAGCACAGGTTACTAGAACATCATTGACAGTTCTCATTCTTAGTATACCAGATTTTGAGAATTTGCCCCAAGGATAGAAATTGGCAGCAATCATGCTGATGAGATTTTATTAACCGAGATAAAAACCAACGTTTTTCTATAACCGCTCTCTTGGCTGCTCGATGGTTTGTTTTTTACTAATGATAAAAAGATACAGAATTTCTAGAAGGCCGAGGGTATTGACAATCAACAAAATGACAAACCAAATCTGTTGATTGTTTCTGGCAGCGCGCCATAAAGCCAAACCCTTCCAAATTAATACCCAAATCATTATCGGCCAAAAAAACCAGGCAGGCAATGAAAATGGATCTTGAAAGAAGTTCATAAATTTAAAGATAAAAGCAGTCAAATATCACGATCGTGATGAATAGCCGTACTATTTTTTATAGACCTCAATAAATTTTTTGATCGAGCGATCATAAGTTTTCTCGATCTCTGGTGAAAAATAACAAGCCGGTAACTGACCCTTTTCTCGATGATGACGAAGACATTGACAACAAATTCCTTTTCTTGGACAACCTGGATAACTACAAGGACAATTTTTAAGGTTTTCTTTTTGTCGGCATTCCATAGTAAAATTGTTAAAAACTTATAATAAAGCGAATAAATTTCTATAACAATTTGAGTACCCTGAACCAATCCGGCTTATCATTATTATCTCAAATCTAAATAAGCCGAGAACCTTTTCCATGAAATGAGTTGCCGACGACAGATTAACTATCTTCGAGGTTTGGCTCAGGGTAAATTATTTTTTAAAAATTTTAAAAATTATAGTCAAAATTAAAGATAAAATAATACTTAAAAGAATCGAGGTAGCAACGGGAAAATAAAAACTGAAGTTTTGTTTTTGGATGAAAATATCACCAGGTAATCTGCCGAAAAAGTGAGTCTTTTCGCCAAATAAAATTATCAAGCCAAAAATAATAAGAAAAAAGCCAAGAAAAATTAAAATTTTACCAAAGTATTCCATATACATCTTACAATCAATAAAATTTTTTCAATTTTTTTTGGTATATGCCTGAAAAATTGAAAATTTTCTTAAGGGGTTATAGATTAAGATCTGAAGAGATTTTTTGCATCGCAGAAAGAGAAATGCGAATAAATTCTTCTAGGCTTAAGTCAATTTCTAAACAAGTTAAAATTATATTACGATTGGCACCTTGAGCAAAAGATTTTTCTTTAAACCGATTTAAAACATTTGTTGAGGTTAAGTCATTAAGTTTTTTACTCGGCAAGACTAAAGCGGCAGCAACAATGAGACCGGTGATTGGATCAGTACAAAAAAGTGCTTTGGCTAATCTTGTCTCGCGGGGTAGGCCATGTATTTCGTTGTGTGCTTCGATTGCCTCAACAATTTCTTTGTCTAAGCCAAGTTTTTCTAAAATTTCACCTCCAACCAAACTATGTTTTTTAGGTTCATTTTTGGTCTCTTCGTAATCAATATCATGAAGCAGACCAGTCAGTCCCCACTTTTCTTCGTCCTCATTAAAATATTTCGCTAACTCTCGCATTACTGCTTCAACAGCCAAACAATGTTTAATCAAGTTTTTATTTTTTATTTTCTCTTGGACTAAATTTAAGGCCTCGTCTCTATTCATAAAATTTTTTAAATTTCTTTATGTGACCGATAGTAAGCTAATTTTGCCGTTTCAGTAGCAATAAAATATAAAATTACTAAGCCAAGAATGATGAAAAGAGAAGAAAAAGAAGGAACAAGAAAATGAAAAACTTTGCCCAAACGAGAAAGAGGAATAAAAATGGTCAAGAAAAAGGCTAAAAAAGAAACAGAAATTAAAGTCGAGCTCGGCATTGATGATCTAAAAACAAAGTATCTTGTTCTAATTGAAAAGATTAGAACCAGCTCCGTCAAAATACTACAAATAAACCAAAGGGTTCTTAACATTTCGGGTCCGGTTTTATAGAAAAGAGCAAAAAATGTAAAGTCAAAAAGTGAAGAAAGGAAGCCAAGAAAAATACAGACAAAAGTAATTTCTCTTAAATTATATTTTCTTGGTTTTCTAATTTCCTGATAATCAACATTATCAGTTGAAACGGCAATTAATGGTAAATCGCTTAAAAGATTAACTAATAAAATTTGAACGGCTAACATTGGCAAAAAGGGTAAAATTAAAGAAATAGCGGCCATAGCGTAAAAATTACCAAAATTACCGATAAAAGTATAACGAATATATTTCGTGATATTGGCAAAAATTTTTCTTCCTTCTTGAATAGCATCAACAATAACCTTTAAATCTTTTTTCAAAAGAATAATATCGCCAGCTTCTTTAGAAACATCAGCTCCCGAATCGACAACGATAGCCACATGAGCTAATTTTAAAGATGGTGCATCATTAATTCCCTCACCTAAAAAACCAACTGTATATTTCTTTTGAAGGGTTTGAATAATTTTATATTTCTGGCTAGGCAGAACACGAGCAAAAACGTTATTATTCTCGACTGTCCAAAGAAGCTTTCCTTCATCCATTTTTTCCAGTTCTTCGCCACTGAAAACTCTTTCGCCAGTTTCTAAACCAGCCTCCTTCGCCACACTTTCCGCTACTTCCAACGCATCACCAGTAATAATTTTGATCTTCACTCCTAATTTTTTGGCCTTTTTAATGGTTAAAATCGTCTCTGGTTTCAATGAATCAGAAAAAGTAAAAAAACCAAGATAATCAAGGCCCTTTTCGTCTTCTTCTGAAAAAAAATCTTTTTCTTTAATTTTTTTAAAGCCCACCGCCAGCGTTCTCAGTCCTCTTTTTCCACTCTCTTGATATTGATTAATAATTTCTGAATAATTAAATGATTTTTTAGAATCACGAAGCACCTCTTCTACTGCCCCTCGAATAATTAAAAAAAATTCTCCTTTTAAATTCTTGACTACTAAGGCATTAGTTCTCTTTTCTGGATCAAATGGTCTTTCCCAAATTTTTTGATAATTTTTGATCTCTTTTTTTATCTCCTCAGAAGCAGCTTGCCAAAGAGCTAAGTCAAAAGGATCATGAGTTGTTTCTCTTTCACTTTGAAAGAAACCAGAAGCGAGAATTCCAAAGAGAAAACACTTTGCCTTATCTTCAGCCAAACAATCTTTTACTGTCAAGACATTTTTTGTTAAAGTCCCTGTCTTATCAGAACAAATTATTTCAATACTGCCTAAACCTTCTAGTGAAGAAAGTCTTTTGACGACAACATCTTTTTTAGCTAGTTTGATTGCCCCTCGCGAAAGGGTCAGGGTTGTGATAAGTGGTAAGGCTTCAGGAACAACACTCACCGCCAAAGCAACGCTAAAAAGTAAAAACTCAGGAATATTTATCTGAAAACCTTTAAGAATTAAATTAAGAACAAAAACAATTGATAAAGTAATAAAAACAATTCTTAAAATCATTTTACTCAAACTCAGGAGATTTCTCTCGACAATACTTTCTTTCGCTGTCTTAATAGTCATTTCGGTAATTTTACCAAAACTTGTTTTCTGGCCGGTGGCAATAACAACCCCCTCGCCATAACCTTTAACCACCGAAGTACCAGAAAAGACTAAGTTACTTTTCTCATCTTCTGATGCTTTGGCTGTTTTCTCGGCCGGATAAAATTCCCCGGTTAAAATTTCTTCATTAACCATTAAGTTCTCACTTTTAAAAAGAAAAATGTCGGCCGGGACCAAATCGCCTTCTTTTAGAACAACAATCTCGCCTGGCACTACTAAAGATCGATCAATTTCCTTCAATTGCCCCTCCCTCCTAACTCTGGCCTTTACTTTAATAAAATTTTTTAGCTTTTCTAAAATTCTTTCAGTCTTATATTCCTGAATAAAACCCAATGTACTATTGATGATGAGTATGATAAAAATAATAAGAGCATCAACCCATTCACCTAAAACTAAAGAAATAAAGCTAGCAGTAAATAAAAGATAAATCATTGAATTTTTAAACTGCCTCAACCAAAGAGAAAAAAGAGAGATTTTTTTTATCTCTAATTCATTTCGACCATATTTAACCAATCGGGATTTTGCCTCTTCTTCATTCAAACCATTTTCGCTTGTCTGCCATTCATCAAAAATTTTCCTTATTTTCTGAGAGTTAAAAGTCATATTGATAAATTATAGCAATTTTTTAAAAAATAAAAAAGTTTCATTTTTTAAATGAAACTTAAATAACTATTCGTCTTTAGGGCTGGAAAATTTCCGGCGGCAAGAATTCTACTTTTCTCACTTCGGGAAATTGTTTAGCAGTTTCTTCGATTTGAAACCACAAAATTCCTACCCGACAGGAACCACCGATAGTTTTGTTTAATGGATCGTTAAATTTTAAAATTAATGTTCCGTCCCTTTTTAAATTTATCTCCTCTAAGGAAAATTTTTCTAAAGGATATTCAGTGGTCAAACCAGAACTGATTTCTTCTTGAGTTAAATTTTCTTTACCTTTTAACAAAAGATTAATTGTCTCTTTAATTGGCGTTAAAGAATAAGGGATTGTTCTTTTGATTGGCACTAAACCATCACGAGAACATTTAAGATTGCCAGTTTCATCTCTATCTTTCTCTGGATTGTAATAATAAAGTAAAATTTCTTTACCAGCCATTTCTTCAAATTTAACCGGCAGCTCAAAAATTTTTTGGTTCTCGGTTAAGCCTGATGGATTAGCGCTTAAAAATTTAAGAATACCGGTAGTAGTAGAAGGAGAAGAAAAGTTGAGTTCACCTTCAAATGGCACAAACCCTTCCGTCATCCAGTCATCTCGGGCGGTTAAAATTGCTCTACCTAAGAAATTTTCATTTTCGTCATACAATTCAGCCCTAAATTCCGCTTCAAAAAACCAAAATCCTTTAGCTTCACCCTTTATTTTTAGTGGGCTTTTTATTTTTTCATTAATCTGTGGCTGATAAACAACCAAACCCTCGTCAGTGGGCTTTAAACAAACAGCTGCGGAATTACTCTCCCTCCACTCACTTAAACCAGAACAACATTTCCTTAAAGTTGGACCAATCAAAGGATTTTTATTAATTCTCTCATTTTTTCTGGCACAAGATATTGATGATGGTTGATATTTGAATGTTTTAATTATTTCCGGCACCTGACCAACCATCTTTTGAAATTCCTCGGCTTCCCTGTTGAATTCCTTTTCAATCGCGTAAGGATTTTCTAGTGGCAAGGTAAAAACAAAAGATAAGTTTTCATCAGAATAAATTTCTGAACCGTGATAACCCGGTTCTTTTTTGATTTGTTCCCATTGCGAGTTTGAATAAACTAAAATGGTAAAAATAGACTCTTTTTTTTCTATGGGTTGAGAAGTATTTTTTAAATATAGAAATTCTGTCTTATTTTCTTCCTCACCAAGTGTAAATTTATTTTGCCAAGAAATAGGAATATTTAATTCGTAACCATAAAAAGGATTTCTATAGGTTATTATCTGAGAAAGGTGACTCTTTTGTGTTTCATGCCAAAAATAAAAACCGAGAGAAAATAGAAGAAGGGAAATAATAATCAATAAAATAAATTTTTTGTTCATCTTAATTTTTATTACTTTATATTTTTTTTCTTTCTTTTAAAATTTCTTTAATCTTTTCTTTAATCTCTGGGGGGATATTTTGATTTTCCATTAATCGATTCAAACCATCTTCTGCTTCATTAATTATTTGTTCTATTTTTCTTTCTTCTACTTTTTTATTTTCCTCTTCCTGTCGTCTTCGCTCTTCTTCGGTTATTGAAACCCTCTCTATTAAAAGATCAAAGAGTTCTGCTCGACTTATTTTTTTACCCTCAAACATTACTGCACCAGTGGCGCCGGTAGTATTATAAAGCAAATCATCAAGATTTCTAGACATCCTGTCTTTTAAATCCTCGTCTGCTAGTCTATCGAGATAACAAAAATGAATACTTTTTTTTAAAGTTTCAGCTAAATCTAAAAATCCCGTTTTCCTGTTTCTAATTTGATAGTTAATTAAAAATCTCGCTACCCTAGCCATATCATCCAAGGTAAGAGGAATTCTTTGTTGCCTTCCTTTTTCTCCTTTTTTAAGCTCTTTATTGAAATCATTATGAAAAGCAGCTACTACTTTTGCTATTTCCTTTCCAATTTCGGGATAATTATAAATATCTAAAATACAACGTTCTGGTTTCTCTTTTGGTTTTTCTTTGACTTTATAAGTAAAATAATAATCAGCTGCTAAATAAAGAGATTTTTCAGAAAGTTCTCCAATTCTTTTAAAGACTGTTCCTCTTGCTAATGCCGGCTCTACTTCGTTTCTGGCTAAATATTCTTCGGGTGGATTAGTAGAAAAGACAACCCAAAATTTAGGACCAGCCTTAACTTTTTTACCACCATTTTCCCAAAGTTGAATTTCTTCTGCTAACTGTCCTCTTTTACCCCGGATCTTTAATAAAGCATTAATCACTTGCGGTTCGGCTAAACCCACTTCTTCAATATGAAGAATAAAGCCCTCACCTCTTTGCTCGTCAAAAGAAAAGGTACCGTCAGGGTTTTTTATCAAACCCATTGCTTTTGGTATAGCGCCGTATTGAAATTTCCATTGGGTCCTTTCAGAAAGACCAGCTTCTTTAACTAATTCTTGTAAACGCTCGTGAATTAAAACTAATTTTTGTCCTTCAGACATGTTCTTTTTCTCTTCTATTTCTTGAGCAATTTTAGAAAGTTTAATCTGAGTTTCTGTTAACTCTAAAAAATCTTGCCATTTTTTCTTTTCTTCTTCGGTTTCTACTTTTGGTACCCACTTTGCCATTAACTCCGAAACATCGGTCTGGCCTGAACAATAAAAATCTAATGGTTT
>JAOACJ010000013.1 GCA_026417895.1 Patescibacteria group bacterium
ATATTATCTGGTTAAATTATCTCAAATTTTTTCAATTTTATCAAGATTTTAATCGATTTTTTTATTTTTTAATGAATAAAGGAAATTTTTATCTCCTCTTTCAAAACCACTAAAATTCTAATGATTTTGAAAGAAGAGAGGAGGTTTTGAAAACCCTTTTTATTTTTTCCCCAAAGACCCCCTCGAAACTTTGGGGAAAAAAATTATAGAATCTCTTACTCAGTTACTCAGTTGAGGTTGAAGTCGTCATCAGCTTCATACTGATGACCTTTCGAAAAGCGGCGTTCGTAAGCATCTCCTCCAGTTGGGCATGTTCAAGAATTTTCTTAATAGTTATACAACCCTTAGAAGAATCTAATGGTAATTTGTACTTTTTTATGAATTCCTCGCTCGCCACACGGCAGTTTCCTGCCGCCACCGAATCTTCCACGGAAACTGTCACATCGGGGTTATTTTTCATAAGTTCCCTGAGCACGTCCTCCTGTATGTAATACGAAAGGTCCAGGGCGGCCTTTCGAATAATCTTTGATTTAAAGTATTTTTTCCACTCTTCGATTGGTTTTGAAAACCACTCGATAAGAGGGAAATTTTCTTCATAATCTACATATTCGGAAAGTCGAGGGTGAACATATTTGCCGCCGTTAACATCTCGTCGGCGGCTTTCGATAAACGCCTCAATTTTTATTCCGGTCCGACGCCAAAATAGCCCCTCGCCTTCACCATACCACCCCTCTATTAATTCTCCTCTTACCGTTCGAGGATCCTGTTCCCACTTTCGATCGAAAAATCCCGCGGCGTTTAAATGGAGAAAAACCCCATCTACTTCTTTCAAATTCGCTTTTGTAGCAAGTAGTGTTTTCCGTTCGAAAGATATGTTTATGCTTTCTATATCGGAAGTAAAACGAAAACCTGAGATTCCCGGTCGATATCTGTTGGGATTGTATAAATAGAAAATAGACTCTCTCTCTGTTCCCCACTCGTCGAAGTGAATTTGTTTTACCTCTCGGCTTTTTTCTTTTATTTTATCCCAGGCAAGTAGAACATCCATTATTTCATCTGCTTGATGAGACATGTAGGCGACAAGACTGCCGTCAGTCAGAATAATCGGTTGGTGGTCATAATCCCAATCCATAGGGAAAAATCCTTGGATTTTTTTTCCCTCTTTTGAAACGTGAACTAATTTGCCTTTCTGTCCGAAGCGGTGGTACCAACCGAATAGGACGATCTCCGGCCGAGACGGTATCCAGCCGGCATAATGGAGGCCAGAACGTGACCTGTAGTACATTCTGCCTCCCAAAATTTTGTGTACTTCTTCGTCATAGACGAAGAATTTTCCCGTGGGAATATGAAAAATTACATCACATTCCCACTTTAGATTTTCTCTCCCTCCGGTTAATATTATTTTTTTCATTTCTCCCTCCGTTTTCCTCTTCCTACTTGTTCCGGCCAAAATGGTCCGGCGCGTTCTCCTCCCCGCTACAAATGGGGAAAGAACTCAGAAGAGTTGACGACAAAAGAGGGTTTTGCCGTCAGTCAAAATCTCTTCTTTAAGAAAAGAGCTTAACTGACAGCAAAACCATGATTGTCAAAGAACAATTCTCATCAGGAGAATTCTCTTCAGGAAGAGGACTCTTCAAAGAATTTCCTCTCTCCTCATCGACTCTCTCTTCATTGACTCTCTCCTCCTGAAGAGCCTTTCTCATGATGAGAGTGCTTTCGGGACTCTCTTGGCGTTGGCCTAGAACAGAGGGCTACTCCGCCTTTCAGCGAATTCGCCACTTCACCTTTCTAGGACGGGCAAAGGGTTGTTTTCCTTGCCTGGCGATTTTTTTGTTAAGGGGAAAACCGCCTTAACCAATGCCACCGAACAACCTTAATTTTTTAATGAACTCTCTCCTCTTTTAAGGAGAAAGGGATTGGGGAGGATTTTAGGGCTCCATCTCGGAACTATTTCCTTTTAATAAAAATCACTCATCGAGAAGATGAGTATATAATTTACTCTCTCCTCAACCCTTTTCTCCTTCCCTCTTTTCAGAGGGTGGAAAGGTTATTTTTAAAGAACTCTCTCCTCACTGTCAATGATATCATAACAGATGTTTCAATTTTGTCAAGTCTTTTTGAAGCTACTTATCCACAGACTTTTTATTGATTGATTTTATTAAGCCAGTTTTTGACTTTTATTTAAGGCATTTTAAAGAACCTTTCTATTTCTCTTTTTAACGATAGCATATTCTCAAATTTTGTCAAGTTTATTTGGCCACAACTATTTTAAATTTTCTTGCTTTTGTCAAGATTTGTGGTAAAATAGATAAATCTTATATGCCTAAAAATAATAAAGAAAAGCAAGAAAACCTTTTTTCTGAAAAACATCGAGAGACTTTTAAGGCAATTTTTTCTTTTGCCTTAGCCATTATCTTATTTTTAGCCCTTTTTGATTTAGCTGGCTTGGCTGGTCATTATCTGGCTTTAGTTCTGAAAATTATTTTCGGTAAAACAGCTTTTAGCTTTCCCCTTCTCTTGTTATTAATGAGTTGGCTTTTTTTCAATAAAGAAATTTTGCTGAAAGCAAAAAAAAGAATTATTCTTGGCCTGTTTCTTGTTTTGATTATCGTTTCCTCTTTCTTTTCTCTTTTCGAAAAAGCTGAATTTAAAAATTTAGAAAAAATCAAGACAACAGGCGGTTATTTAGGGACGGGACTGATTTTTCTTTTAGAAAAAATTTTTGCTTTTTGGGGAAGCTTTGTTATTTTATTAGCTTTGGCAAGTTTTGCCCTTTTTTTAATTTTAGAAGAACCCTTTAAAAGTAAAATTAATTTTATTTTTTCTCGCCTTGCTCTTTTTGGTTTGAAAATGGCAATTTTATTAAGACACTTTTTGAAGAAAATTTTTGCTCGGAAGGAAAAGCCACTTGAATTTAGAAAAAAAGAAATTGAAGAAGAATTAATTGAAGAAAAAGATTATGGAGTGATTGAGGCTAAAGAGGAAAAGAAATTTAAAATTTTAAAGCCTTTGATGAGTAAAAAAGTTGTTCGTCAGAAAATAGAATTACCTTTAGATTTACTTTCTTACCATGAGAAAAAAGCCGAAGCCCGTGATATTGAAGAGGGAAAGTATATTATCAAGAAAACTCTAGAAAATTTTGGTATTGAGGTAGAAATGGGTGAGGTTAAGGTAGGGCCAACAGTGACTCAATATACTCTCCGACCGCACGAGGGAATTAAACTTTCACAAATTACTTCTTTGGCTAATGATTTGGCTTTGGCTTTAGCCGCTCATCCTATTCGCATTGAAGCACCAATTCCAGGCAAGTCTTTGGTTGGTATCGAGGTGCCGAACCGAAAAGTGGCTATTGTTTCTTTAAGAGAAATTTTAGAATCAGAGGCTTTTAAAAAAAGAGCCTCCAACCTAACTGTTGCCCTTGGGCAAGATGTGGCTGGTCATATTTGGTTAGCTGATTTAGGTAAGATGCCCCACCTTTTGATTTCTGGTGCGACCGGTTCAGGAAAAACAGTAATGATTAACACTATTATTACTACCCTTCTTTATGAAAATTCACCAGAAGAACTTCGTTTTATTTTAATCGATCCTAAAAGAGTTGAATTGGTTTTATACAATGATATTCCTCACCTTCTTTGTCCGGTCATTACTAAGGTTGAGGAGACAATTAGTGCTTTAAAATGGGCAATTAGTGAAATGGAAAGAAGATTTGATCTTTTTGCCCAAAACAAATCTCGTGATATTGAATCGCATAATAAAGAAGCTAAGGAAAAAGTGCCCTATATTATCATTATTATTGATGAATTGGCTGATTTAATGGTGGCAGCGGCGAAAGAAATAGAATCTTCAATCATTCGTCTTGCGCAAATGGCACGGGCAACTGGTATTCACTTAATTTTAGCTACTCAAAGACCATCTGTTGATATTATTACCGGTTTAATTAAAGCTAACATTACCTCAAGAATTGCCTTCTCGGTCGCCTCAATGACAGATTCGCGGACAATTTTGGATTTTTCTGGAGCAGAAAAACTTTTGGGCCGGGGAGATTTGCTTTTTATTTCACCCCAACTTTCCAAGCCGAAAAGATTACAAGGGGCTTATGTTTCTGACGAAGAAATTAAAAGAGTGGTTGAATTTTTAAGAAATAAGGCTGAGCCAGAATATCTAGAAGAAATTATTAATTTTCAGCCCAGTGAAATAAAAAAAGATGAATTTTTTGAGGGTGAAGACGAGCTTTTGTCAGAGGCTAGAGAAGTGGTGATGAAAGCTGGTCGGGCTTCTGCCACATTATTACAGAGATATTTAAGAATCGGTTATGCCCGAGCAGCTCGACTTTTAGATTTATTAGAACAAGAAGGGACGATTGGTCCGCCAGACGGGGCTCGGCCACGTCAGGTCTTTAAAAAAGAAGAAAATCAAGAGACAGAAAATCTTTAAATAGAGAAAAACGATGTCATTTATTTATCGAAAAATTCAAGAAAAATCAACTCCCTTTTTAAAAGAAAAACTTTTGAATAAAAAACCCAATCCGCGTCTTTTCTTTGGTCCAGAAATTATTTGGCAGAACAAAGGGAAAATTATTTTAGCCAGATATTTCTCTCCCTGGTTGATTGTTTTTTTAATCATTGTTGTTTACTTATTTTTTAGCCTCAAAAGTCTTTTTTCGCCCCCAGAGATTATTGTTTATTTACCTGAAGATAATTATCTGACACACGAAAAAATGATTAAAATTAAAGGCCGGATTAAGGGCGAGGCGATCGTTACTATTAATGATCAAATCGTTACTTTAAATCAAAACTCTTTTGAAGAAACTTTAATGCTTTCGCCTGGCATAAATCTGATTAAAATCTCAGCCCGCAAGAAATTTAGTCCAGAAAAAGTGGTTTTTCGACGAATTATTGTTGAATAAATTTATCCACAGTCAACTTGACTTTTTTCTTTATTTTGCTAATCTTTTTCTCTGATCAATAAAAGGTCGATTTTAAGCCATTTTTAACTTAGCCTATAAAAATTAGGCAAATAAGCGAAAAAATTTATGAATAAAGCGGAATTAGTGCAAAAATTAATGGAAAAAGCCGGTGGTTGCTCTCGAGCTGAAGCAGAAAGATATTTAGATTCTTTTGTTGAAATTGTTACTGATGCCTTAAAATCAGGCGATGAGGTGGCTATTTCTGGTTTTGGTACTTTTTCTGTGAAGACACGAGCTGCTCGTCAGGGCGTTAATCCTAAAACGGGTGAAAAAATTCAGATTCCCTCGATGAAAAGACCAAAATTTAAAGCCGGCAAGACTTTAAAAGATGCCTTAAAGTAGAAATAGGAATTTTTTAATTTTAAAAAATCTCTGACAAAATCCCGATTCTCTGAAAAATATATTGGGATCGGGATTTTGTATTGAAAAAAATTATATAAATGATGAACTGTTATAAAAAATATAAAAAATCAAAAAATCCGAATGATAAAATGCGAAAAAATAAAAATAATAAAAGAGTCATTGTTGGCTTAAGTGGCGGTATTGATTCGTCTGTGGCTCTTATTTTATTAAAAAAACAAGGTTATCAGCCGATAGGTGTCTCTTTAAAATTTTCAACTTGGCCAAATCAAGAAAACCTCTCTCGAAAGAATTTGTGTCGCTCTCAAGACCCCTTTCATTTAGTGAGAAAGTTGTGTCAGAATTTAAAAGTGCCTTATCATTTAATTGATTGCCAAAAAGAATTTGAAAAAATTGTTATTAAATATTTTATTAAAGAATGGAAAAATGGGCGGACACCCAACCCTTGTATTATTTGTAATCAAAAATTAAAATTTCCGAAATTATTTGAATTGGCAAAAAGGTTTCAGGCAGGTTGTGTGGCAACTGGACACTATGCCCGCCTACGGCGAGGACCTTCAATATCTAATTATCAAGTTTCAAACAAATCTCATGGTTCAAACATTCAACTATTGAAAGCGACGGACGAAAATAAAGACCAGAGTTATTTTTTATACACCTTGAAACAAAACCAATTAGCTAAATTAATTTTCCCCCTCGGTAATATAACAAAGGATAAGGTAAGGAAAATTGCGGAAAAAGAGAAAATCTGCTATCTTAAAAGAGAAAGCCAAGATTTTTGTTTTCTTGTCAATCAATCACTTTTTGATTTTTTAAAAATAAAAATTGGCCAAAGACCCGGG
>JAOACJ010000014.1 GCA_026417895.1 Patescibacteria group bacterium
AAAAGGGTTTATGTTGAAGTGAAAAGAAAAAGAATGCCAGAAGAAGAGCACCGAATAATTTATAGAGAAAAGAAATTTTATATTGCAGATGTTTTTCCAAAAGAAGCAGAAGAAGGGTTAAAAAAAATCATAAATGGTTTAATACAGACAAAAATAATTCCCAAATTTAACTCGGTTGGTGCTACAGATAAAAACAGCAGAATTTTAATTTTAGATTACGAAGAAGGTCAAGGAACGGATCTTAAATTTGGTAGAGAAGCTACCTTAAAGGAAATTTTAGGTGAAGAATTCTTTAATAAATTAGAAAATAACTATCGAATTACTATTTGGCCCAGGAGATATTTTTAAGTAAATATTAGTATTTAGTATAAAATATATATTTTTATTAGTTATTCTCGAAAAATTTTTGAGTAAAAATTTTGAAATCTAATTCAAAAATCGGGACGAAGCACGGAGAGTGACCGATTTTCCAAACCACCAAAAGAAAAGTCGAGGAATTAATAAATAAAAATTATGTTATTTGATCCAGAAAACATTTTAAAAGGAAGAATGGCTGAAAGTTTGGTTGAGGAGTTGCTAAAGCAATGTGGTAATAAAGTTTATCGTTTTGGCTATGAAGCGGTTTTACAGAACTTAACACAATTAGAAGATCAATTTGATAGAAAAAGCGAAGTTGGACAAAGAATTAGATCAATTCCTGATTTTATTGTTATAAGACAAAAAAAGATTTTTCTGGTTGAAGTAAAATTCCGTGGCAGTCCTACAATTTATAATGAGGATTTAAAGATGTTGAATCTTATTGAGAAGTTTTGGCGGGCAAAAATAATTTGGGTAACTGTCACTAAACCATATTTTCGAATTTCAGTCGCACCGTATTTTAACAAAAAAGGTGAACTCAACGCGATGCCCTTAGAGGCAGATTCTGATTTAGGAATCATGCCAGAGATTTTAAAACAATTTAACGAATTAGTAGAAAAATATTATTGTTAACTCAAGGGTGGCGGAGAAATTATTTGTTCATGAGTAGAAATAATTTAAATTTCAAATGGGTAAGATACGCTAACATTCTTGAGAATGTGAGAATGTTGTCTTTGGCGAAAATTGAAAATTGGAGAAAATTAAATTAAAATTAACTAACCGTTAATTTTTGATTTTATGGAAAATTTTGAAATTTGCATTAGAGCAATTATTCAAAACAAAGGAAAAATTTTAATTTGCCAATACAAAGAAAAAGGATATTATTTTTTTCCGGGCGGGCATTTGGAATTTGGAGAAAAAATTGAAAAAGCACTTTCAAGAGAAATTAAAGAAGAACTCAATTTAAAGATTAAAAAATTTTCCCTCATTGGGTTAGTGGATAATATATATAAAGAAGATAAACAAAAACATCATGAAATTAATTTAGTATTTGATGTTAAGGTTGATAAAATCAACCTAAAGAGTAGGGAAGATCATATTATTTTTTATTTCTTTGATAAAATTAAATTTAAAAGAGAAAAAATTTTCCCCATTGCTTTACAAAAGGCAATTTTAAAGTGGATTAAAGATAAAAAATTTTTCTGGGCAAGTCAATATTACAAAAAGTCCTTTTTGATGAAAAATAAAACTTGAGGAAATGATTAAAAAACAATAAAATTAAAAGAATTTAATTTATCAAAAAGTCAAAAAAGTTTAAATAAAAATTAAAAAATATGGAACAAGTAAAAAATAATCAGTTTTTAGTTAAACCTGCTTTAATTTTGGGGATTTGTTTTTTGCTTGGTTTTTTTGCTTTATCTTTGGCCCTCTACCAAACCAGACAAGAAAAAGATATGCTTTCTGTTACAGGCTCAGCAAAACAGAAAGTGATTTCAGATGTGGTTAAATGGAAGAGTGAGTTTACTAATCAAGTTTTAATTTCAGAACTTGCTCAGGGATACAATAAAATGAAAAACGATGAAAAAATGGTGGTGGATTTTTTGAAAGAAAACGGGGTTAAGGAAGGGGAAATGACAATTTTACCGGTTTTTGCTACCGAAGTTTGGAGACCTGAGGGAGGAGGGCCTCGGCAATATCTTTTGCGTCAAACAGTAGAAATAAATTCAAATGATGTACAAAAAATTACCGAACTTTCAAAAAATGTACAAAAAATTGTTGACAAAGGAGTAGTGTTTTCCACAATTTCTCTAGAATATTATTATTCAAAACTCCCAGATTTGAGAATTAGTTTACTTTCTTTGGCAGTAGAGGATGCAAAAAAGAGAGCAGAACAGATTGGAAGGGCTAGCGGGAAGAAGGTTGGTTCAATTAAGTCAGCCACCATGGGTGTAGTGCAGGTTTTAGCACCAAATTCAGTAGAAATTTCAGATTATGGAACTTATGATACAGGAAGTATTGAAAAAGAAGTAATGGTAACAGTAAAAGCAACTTTTCAACTAGAGTAAGATTTACTTTTATAATGTTTAAATATTTTGTTTTAGGAATTTTGCAGGGGATTTTTGAGTGGCTTCCTATTTCAAGCGAGGGGATTGTTTCATTATTCGGTAGTTTTTTAATTAAAGGATTCAATCCCGTTGATATAGCTCTTTTTTTACATCTTGGCACATTGTTGGCTTGCATTTTTTATTTTTGGAAAGATTTAAAAGAAATTATTTTTTTAAAAAACAAAACAATGTTTCAATTTTTAGCAATTTCTACTATTGTTTCATTAGCGATTGGCTTTCCTTTATATAAAATAGTGAGAGAGATGGCCTTAGGAAATTTTTTGTTAATATTGGTTGGTTTTGGTTTACTTTTTACGGCCTATTTTCATCAAAAAAAAGTTTTTTTTGAACTTGATTTTAAAAGGTTAGCTCTCTTGTCTGGTATTTTACAAGGATTAGCGGTAATTCCTGGACTTTCAAGGTCTGGGGCAACTATTTTTGCTCTTTCCTTTTCTAAATTAAAACCCGATGAAATTTTAAAAATTTCTTATTTGATGTCTATTCCAGTAGTGCTCCTTTCCAGCCTTTACTTATTTTTAGAAAACAAAAGTATCATTGTAGAATCTTGGCCAGCCTTAATTTCTAGTTTTATAATAGGCCTTTTAACTTTAAAAATTTTAATTTCTTTTTCCAAAAAAATAAATTTTTCTAAATTTGCTCTTCTTTTTGCTATTCTTTGTTTTTTGGGTGCGATCATAAATTTCATCCTTTAATTTTTTAAAAGAAAGAGTGTAAAAAAAATTAAAAGAAAATTTTTATGCGGATTTGGGATGTGCCAATAGATTGTTTGTGTCGTAATCATCTTTTAGGCGAACATAGAGAATTACATGCCATTTGGAATATTTTGATAAAAAAGAAAAAGGGGTTTTCCAAACATCCAGAAACATTAAGGTGGCGAGGAAAATTAAAGGCTCTTTACCTTAAACACGAAGCAATAGTTAGAGAGATGAAAAAACGAGGTTATCAACATCGATCATCTTTAAATAAAAAATTAGCCAAAGGTAAAGCTCAGCAATATGAATTTTGGCAGTCCAAGGAAGCACAAAAGATAATTTTAAAAAGAAAGTGTCGGCAGTGCGGAGTCTAAAAAGTTATCCACAGGGCTAATTTGACAAATAGTTTATTGCGATTAAAATCTAAATAGGAATGATTACTAATAAAAAAGAAAAGTTAACCTCGCAAAAAAAATTGATTTTAGATTACTTGAGATCAGTTAAGACTCACCCTTCGGCTAAAGAGATTTTTAAGACGATAAGAAAAAAATTGCCTCGCATTAGTTTAAGTACCGTCTATCGAATTTTAAATAATTTGAAAGAAAAAAATCAAATTTTTGAAATTCCGATTGAGACAAGCCGTTTTGATGGCGACCTTTCTCCTCATGCACATTTTATTTGCCAAAAGTGTCGGAAAATCTTTGATATTTTTGAAAAATTACCATCTTTAAGAATAAAGAAAATAAAAATTGGTTTCGTAAAAAATTATCAAATTTATTTTTATGGCCTCTGTCAAAAATGTCAAAAATAAAAATTATTGTTGGGACTGTAAAAAAGAAATTAAGTTTAAGGAAAAAGAGATAAAAAATGGGCGAATGCTGACTTATGAAACTGGCAGAGAAAAAGTAACTATTTTTAAATGTAATGATTGTTTTTCAAAAAGCAAGGAATTAAAAAATTTTCAAACCTGCGAAGTTTATTCAAGAGTCGTTGGTTATTTAAGACCAGTCCAACAATGGAATATTGGTAAGCAAAAAGAATTCGAAGAAAGAAAAGAATTCAATCAAAGGTCGAAAATTAAAAATTAAAAATTAAAAATTAAAAATTTATGCCTATGAAAGATCCATTAACTGTTTCTGATCCTAAACCAGTTAAGAAAGGATCAAAAACTTATGAAAATTTATGGAAAGCATTTGCTGGCGAGGCGCAGGCAAGAAATAAATATACTTACTTTGCTAAAATTGCTCGAGAACAGGGGATGCACCATATAGCAGGAATTTTTGAAGAAACCGCCAATCATGAATTAGAGCATGCGAAAATGATCTGGAAATTGTTAGGTGAATGGTCGGAGACAAAGGAAAATTTGAAAAAGGCGATTGAAGGAGAGAATTACGAGCACACGACAATGTATCCGGAATTTAAAAAAGTAGCCAAAGATGAGGGTTTTGAAGATGCAGTCAAATTTTTCACTGAAGTGGCTGAGGTTGAGGAACAACATGAAAAAAGATATAAAAGATTGTTGGAAGAATTAGAAAAAGGAATGGTTTTCAAAAAAGAAGAAAAGGTGATGTGGGTTTGTCGAAATTGTGGCTACCTTCACTGGGGAACCGAGGCGCCAAAAGAATGTCCGAACTGTCGACATCCGCAAAGTTACTTTGAGGTTAGGTGTCAGTATTAAAGTAAAAAATATGGTCCAATTAAAACAGATTTATCGTTGTTCAATTTGCGGCAATGTTGTTGAAGTATTGCATGCTAGTGTTGGCCAATTAGTTTGCTGCGGAAAGCCAATGGAACTATTGATAGAGAAAACGAAAGATATAGGAGCAGAGAAGCACGTGCCGATTATTGAAAAGAAAGAGGGTGGAATAAAGGTCAGAGTTGGTTCTATTCCTCATCCGATGGAAGAGAAGCACTATCTTGAATGGATAGAATTAGTGGTTGACGGAAAGAGTTTTCGTCAGTTTCTCCATCCCGATCAAAAGGCCGAAGCTGAATTTTTAGTAAAAGTTGAAGAAGGAAGTAAAATTTTTGCTAGAGAATATTGTAATCTTCACGGTCTTTGGAAGGGGTTTGAGAGTTAGTCTTGTCTTCAAATTAGCCCAGATAATTTATTTTAGGGTGAAAGTTTGATTACTACACTAATTTTTCCTATTTTTTAAAGATGATTTATTTAATATAAAATGAAAGATAATATGGGAAAGATTAGTAAAAAAAGAAGAAAATTTTTAATCAAACTTAAGCAAGCAAGAAAAAAGAAAATCAGAAAATTACAGGAGAAATATATACTTGCTAAAAATGAAACCGAAAGAGAAAAAATAATTGAAAAAGCATTGAAGATAAACCCTTTTTTGACGAGAGAAGAATTTCTTGCTCAAATCGGGCAGAAAAATTAAGTCGATCTTTCATCAAAGGTTTTATCATAGAAGGCTCCGGCCTTTTTGTTTTTCATATCCAAAAGTTTAATTAAAAATAATATTTTTGATTGACGGATTAAACAAAAAATGATAGAATGATTAAAATGGCAAGTAATAATTTAAAAATTTCTGTTGTTTTGCCTTGTTTGAATGAAGAAAAAACCATCGGTGTTTGTTTGGAAAAAATAAAAAAGGCATTTGAAAAATATCATTTGGATGGCGAGATTATTGTTGTTGACAACGGTTCGACCGATCGGTCAGGAGAGATTGCTAAAAATTTAGGAGCAATTGTTGTTTTTGAGCCGAAAAGGGGATATGGTAATGCCTATCATCGAGGCATCGCCATGGCCAAAGGTGATTTTATTATTATTGGTGATGCTGATAATACTTATGATTTCGGCGAAATTGATAAATTTATTGGACCACTGAAAGAAGGTTATGATTTGGTCATAGGTAATCGTTTTTCCGGGTTAATGAAAAAAAGAGCGATGGGGTTTTGGTCAAGAATTGGTAACCCAATTTTATCTAGCCTTTTGCGTCTATTTTTTCGAACAAAAATTCATGATGCTCACTGTGGAATGAGGGCTTTTACTAGAACAGCCTATGATAAATTGAATTTACAAACTACTGGGATGGAGTATGCTTCAGAAATGATTGTCAAAGCCATTTGGCAAAATTTAAAAATAAAAGAAGTACCGATTACTTATTATCCGCGAGTAGGCGAGTCAAAACTTTCTCCTTGGCGCGATGGTTGGCGTCATTTAAAATTTATGTTAATTTATGCTCCTAATTGGCTTTTTCTTGGGCCCGGGATATTTTTATTTTCCATTGGCCTGTTTCTTTTAATAGCGATGACTTTTGGTGAATTAAGGATTGGCAAAGTAATTTTGCACCTTCATCCGATGTTCTTAGGCGCGCTTTTGGTTTTGCTAGGCTATCAAGTTTTTTCTTTTGGTCTTTTAACTAAACTTTACGCTTATTCACAAAAATTAATGCCGCGCAGTAAATTAGTTGATTTTTATCTAAAATATTTTTCTTTGGAAAAATTAATTTTTATTGGTCTGTTATTTTTTTTTGTCGGCCTAGGTTTAGGCATCTCTGTTTATCTTATTTGGGCGCGCGGTGGTTTTGGGGCTTTGTTTGAAGTGAGAAAATCACTAACCTCGATTACTTTAATGATTCTGGGAATGCAAATTATTTTTACTGGTTTCTTTTATCATATTTTAAGAATCGGTCTGAAGGGACACGAATAAATTCAAAAAAATGATTCCATTATCTTTTATTTTTCTTTTCTTAAAGTTATTATTGGTTGTTTTTGTTATTATTTTACTTCTAACCTTTTCGCTGCCATTTTTTGGTGGCGTACCTTATGTACCAACCCCAGAAAAAAGAGTCAAAAAAATGTTAGAATTGGCTCAATTGAAACAAGGTGAAAAGTTAGTTGATTTAGGTTCGGGCGATGGCCGGATCTTAATTGAGGCGGCGAGAATAGGAGCGGAGGCTGTTGGTTATGAAATTGATCCTTTATTAGTTTTGACAAGTAAGAAACTGATAAAAAAGGAAGGATTAGAAAATAAAATAAAAATTTATCGAAAAAGTTTTTGGCAGGCCGATTTAAAAGATGCTGACGTGGTGACCTTTTATGGTATCACGGGTATTATGGGGCGGATGGAAAAAAAATTATTAAGAGAATTAAAGCCAGGCGCTCGTGTTTGTTCTTATGTTTTTGCTTTTCCGCGATGGGAGCCGGTTCGTTACGAATCAGGAATTTTTTTATATCAAAAATCTTAAATTTTAAAAAAGTTATCCACAAATTAATTTTTTTTGACTTATTTTTTATTTTTTTTATAATTACAAAATGATTAAACAATTTAGCCAAAATTTAGCCAAAGAGAAAAAACTTTCTTGATTTACCAAAAAAATTTTCTGACTTTAAAAAATTAAAAATAGTTATCATCAGTTTTCCTTTTGAAAAAAACGTCAAGTTATCTTAAAGGTTCAAAACTTGGACCGGAAAAAATTATTGAAACTTCTTCACAAGTTGAATTATGGGATGAAGAATTGTAGTTTGCGCCTTATCAAATTGGTATTTCTACTCTCAAAATTCAACCATCTAAAGGCCATTTTCAGGCATTAAAGCAATTAGAAAATATTGTTACTAAAATTATTGATGATTCTAAGTTGCCCATTGTTTTAGGCGGTGAACATTCAATAACTTTAGGTTCGTTAAAGGCATTGATTAAAAAAACAAAAAAATTAACCATCTGTCAATTTGATACTCACGCTGACTTAAGAGAAAGTTGGTTGGGCTCAAAATTATCTCATGCGGCAGTCATGCACCGTTGTTTAGAAGTTGATAAAGAAATTAATTTAGTCCAGATTGGCATCAGAAATATTTCTGAAGAAGAATTGCCGTTTCTTGAAAAGAATAAAAGAAGAATCAAAACTTTTTGGGCTAAAGATAAAAAAATTGGTCAACTAAAGAAATTATAAAATTTTGTCAAGAAAATATTTTTTTAACTTTTGATTTTGATGTTTTAGATCTTTCCATTATGCCAGCAGTTGGTACACCAGAATCAAATGGATTAGAATGGAACGAAGTTTTAAGATTATTTAAATCCTTTTCTCAAAAGAGAAAAGTAGTCGGTATTGATTTCGTTGAATTGTGTTCTATAAACAAATTAGTGGCACCAGATTTCTTAGCCGCTAAATTGATTTATAAATTTATCTCTTATTTAGTTAAATTTCAACGCCTATGAAGGAACTTAAAAAATTTCTTACCAAAAAAGTTAGAGCTATTAAAATTAAAACACCAAAAAAAATTTCTCAGCTTTTAGAAGAAATGAAGAGAACCGGTTTTCAGGGGCGAAAATTAGCCGAAGTGACAGAAATTTGGGAGAAAATGATTAAAGACAAAAACGTAACCATTTTCTTTGGCTATACTGGTTCGCTTTCCACTACCGGACAGTGGAAAATTATTAATTGGTTGATAGAGAATCATTTTATTGATGTCCTTGTTTCTACTGGGGCAAACATTTCTGAGGATATTGTTGGGGCAATGGGAAAGAATTATTGGCAAGGCCATCATTTGGTTCAAGATGATTTACTTTTCAAAGTCGGTCTAAATCGTTATTATGACGTTTATGGTCGCGAAGACGATTATCTGGAAATGACAGAGTTGATTGCTGATTTTATAATGACACTCAAAGAGAAATATAACTATTCCTCTCGAGAATTTTTATTTCTCTTTGGTCAATGGCTTTGGCAAAAAGGAATCAAAAGTATTGTTGCCACCGCCGCCAAGAATAAAGTACCGGTTTTTTGTCCGGCTATTGTTGATAGTCCCTATGGTGATGCTGGCCTGCTGGCTAAAAGTCGAGGCTTTAATCTTATTCTTGACAATATGAAAGATTATTTTGAGTTTATGAAATTAGCTGAGCAGACTAAAGAGACGGCGGTTATCTATATCGGTGGTGGCGTACCTAAGGACTTTATTCAACTTTTAGCCGTGACAAGTGATCTCTTATATAAAGATAAAAATATTCCTGGTAAAAAGGGCAGGAAACGTCTTTTAACTAATGAGAGTTATTATCCTCATAAATATGCTATTCAAATTACTACTGATTCGCCGCAATGGGGAGGGCTTTCAGGGGCGACTTTAGACGAAGGTGTTTCTTGGGGTAAAGAATTACCTGCGGAGGGAAATTATGCCCAATGCTATTGTGACGCAACAATTGCTTTACCAATTATTGCTCAGGCTTTAGCTGAGAGAAAATTAAAAAGGAAAGGAAGAATTTTAACTTTTGAAGACTAATTGTATGGTCTTTATTGTTAAAGCTAATGGCCAGAGACAAGAATTTTCACTAGAAAAAGTGAGAAGAAGTTGCCTCAGGGCCGGTGCTTCTCCAACTTTGGCTCAAGAGATTAGCCGGAAAATTTCTCATCAGGTCAGAAATGGTATGACGACATTGGAAATTAGACGATTAATTTTTCGTTATTTAAATAAAGAAGAACCAAAAACAGCCTCTCTTTATTCTCTAAAGGAAGCAATTTTTCGTTTAGGACCGCAAGGTTTTTATTTTGAAAAAATAGTCGCCGAAATTTTTCAGCGAGAAGGTTACCAAGTAGAAATAGATAAAATTTTTTCGGGAGCCTGTGTTGAACACGAGATTGATATTACGGCAAAAAAAGAACAAGAAAAATTAATGATTGAGTGTAAATTTCATCATCAGCCAGGCCTTTATACAGAATTAAAAGATGTGCTTTATGTCTGGGCAAGGTTTTTAGATTTAAAAGAAGGGGGTTGCGATTTTACTCAACCAGTTTTAGTTTCCAACACAAAATTTTCTGAATCAGTAAAAAAATACGCCCTTTGTAAGAATTTTCCTTTAATTGGCTGGTCCTACCCAGAAGAAAAAAATCTTCAATATTTTATTGAGAAATATCAACTTTACCCAATTACTGTACTCAGACGATTAGAAAAATATTATCAGGAAAAACTTCTGCGCTACGGCATTGTTTCTTGTCAAGATTTATTAAAAATTGAACCAAGAAAACTGCAAAGAGAAACTGGTCTTGATGTGAAAAAAATCAACATCCTCCGGTCAGAAGTTCTGTCACTAATCCGATAATAAGATACGAATTGACGAATATATGCGAATGTTACTGATGGCGAAGGGGTAATATTAACTGGATGCATTGTCTTTTAAAGTAAAATAAAAATAGACAAAAAAGAGTTATAAACTTAATAAAAACTATACTCTTCTTGTCTAATTTTTATTATGATAAGATAATCCTATAGACTTATTTTATTTGTATTTAATTTTAATTTATAAGGAATTTGGGTTATTACGAAAATCTACGAAAATACGAAAGATGCGGCAAGTAATCAAGATTTTTATTATCTTTCTTCTACCCTTTCTTCTCTATTTTCTATTCTTTCTAAGACCATGTTTAGCTTTAGATTCAGATAACGATCGGGTGAGTGATGAAGACGAGACAAAGGTTTATTATACTAATCCATTCAACCATGATACCGATGGCGACGGCTATGATGACTATACGGAAATAAAAAATGGTTATTCGCCACATCAATTAAAATTGAAAATGAGTCAAACAGACCTTGATCAGGATGGTTTAAGTGATAAACAAGAAAGACTATTAGGTACAGATTTAGGCAATGGTGATACTGATAACGATGGTTATCAAGACGGCGAAGAAATTTTTTCCGGCCACGATCCAAAAAATCCAAAAAGAGGAGCACGGATGAGTGGGAAAATTATTGAAATCAGTATTCAAGATCAGTTGCTGCGTTATAGAATCGGTAAAGTTATTTTAGGCGAATACAGGGTTTCAACTGGCTCCGTTCGATATCCTACGCCTTTAGGTGAATTTTTAATCGATAAAAAAGAAAAAAGGGCTTATTCAAAAAAATGGCGACTTTGGATGCCCTATTTTTTATCAATGAAAAATGGTTTGTTTGGTATTCATGAATTACCAGAATGGTCAGACGGAAGAAAAGAAGGTGAAAATCATCTCGGGCAAAGAGTTTCTCATGGCTGTATTCGCTTAGGTGTTGGTCCAGCTAAAAAAATTTATGACTGGGCTGATGTCGGGACAAAAGTTATAATTAAAAAACATTGGCCATAAAGCCTTGCCAATTTTCCAATCATTTGATAATTTAAAGAAAGAGACTGTATTGAAGCAGGTCAACCAGTCATGTTGGTGAAAAATGTTGTTGAGGGTTAAAAAGAGTTCATGCTTGTGAAATGAATTCTTGAGGAAGCGAATATCCTTTTCTGATTTCGTTAAGTTTTATTGCCTTGCTTGCGGTAATAGAATTTGTGATTATCTTAGGAATTCATATAATCGTCCCCAAGACCGCAACAGGTAAGAAGATGAATTTATTAAGTTTATTAATTTAAATTTATGACAAAAGTAACAATTATTATCATTCTCATCTTTCTTATTCTTTTTGGCTTATTTTTTTTAAAACCAGTTTTAGCGCAAGAGATTTTTCCTGAGGAGCTAGAAGTGAAAACACCACTGGTTTTGCCAGACAGCAATATTTATTTTTTCAAAGATTTTTTTCGACAATTGAGATTAGTCTTTACTTTTTCACCCATAAAGAGAGCGGAATTAAGACTGAGAATGGCAAATGAAAAGTTAATAGAGGTTAAAAAATTGACTGAGAAAGAGACAAAACAGGAATTCATTGAAAGGGCCCTAACGAGTTATCAGCAGGAATTAGAAAAATTAAAAAATCAGATTGAGAAATTACCTGAAAGCGAAAAGGAGAAATTTTTAGAAAAATATGTTCGTCAGAGTTTAAAACAACAAATGGTTTTGGAAAACATTGCTTCGCAAGTTAAGGGTGAAGTTTATGAAAAAATTTTAGTCAACCGGGAGAAACACTTAGAGAGGTTTAAAGAAGTGATGGAAAAGATTCAAAACAAAGAGATGGTTCAAGAAAAAATTCGTCAGGCAGTTTTAGATGTCTTTTATGTTTCACCACCTCGAGCGATAAAAATTTTAGAGTCAATCGAAGAAATAAAAGAAAATTTGCCGGAAGAATTGAAAGAAAAAATTGAAGAGATAAAAATAGAAATGATCAAAAAAGCCAAAGAGACATTTCAGGTTTTTCCAACCAAAACTCAAGTGCAAAAAATTGAAGAACAGCTCAGAACCTTTGCCAATCCTTTAATGGCGCAAAAAATTATTGAAGAAATAAAAGAAAAAGATGTGGTCGTACCACCAGAAGAGGTGAGAATTTTGCCCCAAGAGATTCTTCAAGAGAAGTTAACTCCTTTATCCGAAGAAAAACAGATTGAAGTTTTAGAAAAAATAGTTAATCAGAGAATTCAACATTTAGAAAAATTAGAGGAGATTAAAGAAAAGTTAGAAAAATTACCTGAATCAGCCCAAGCTTCAGGGGTGTTAAAAAAAGTTATTGAGAGGCAGATGGAAAAATTAGAAAAAAAGATAGAGAAAATTGAAGGTCTACCCGAGACTATTCGCGATCAATTAAAAGAAGAATTAAAGGCAAGTCCAAAAATCAGAAAAGAAATAATGAAAAGAGTGCCGGGGGTAATGGAAAAACTTGAATCAAAAATAGAATCTAAAGAAATCGAAATAAAACCACCCTTAGAGGCGTCTCGGCAAGCCAGGCTTTCTGGTTTTTGTGGTTGGGCAACTTATGCCTTATGTAAGACTAATGAAGATTGTTTAAGTGGCGGTTGTTCTCATCAAATCTGTCATGGAAAAAATGAGGAGAGGACGATTACTACTTGTGAGTGGCGAGATTGTTATAAAGCTGAGGCTTATGGCCTGAAATGTGGTTGTTTTCAAGGAAAATGTCAGTGGGGAAAATAATTTTAGAAATTAGAGCCTAGAGAATAGAAAAATAGTATTTTCTATTATGTTTCAGCTATCTGAAAAAGAGATCCAAACGAAAATCATTTTGTCTAACGAAAAAATTTTGGCTCAGTTTGGCATAGCCAAAACCTATGTTCATTTTTGGATTGTTTTAGGAGTTTTGATTTTAATTATTTCGATGCTTATATCTTTATTTTTTATTTCTGATTTTTGGCTGGCCATTCTTTTAGGTTTAGCCATCATTGGCTATGCCTTTTATTTGTCGTTGGCTTATTTTTATTTTTTAACCGATCAGAGGATAATTTTTTATTACCGATTTTTCCATACTCATTTAGTTTCAATTAATTACAAAGATATTACAGATCTTAATGTCCGAGAAAGTTTTTTTGAAAAGATATTTTTTGATTCAGGTAATTTAGTCATCAACACAGCTGGCACACCACAGGAAGAAATCATTTTTTTGCATATTGCTCAACCCCACTTGATTAAAAGAAAGATAGAAGAAATAAAATTAAAAGATGAAAAATCTTTCTAAAATTGGGGTCTTAGGTGGGGCCTTCAATCCACCTCATTGTGGTCATTTATTAATTGCCAAAAAGGCAATCAAAGAATTAGGGTTGAAAAAAATCATTTTGATGGTAACTGGCAAGCCCGCCCTCAAAAAGAATGATTTGGCACCAATCAAAGAAAGAATGGCTATGGCCAAAATTTTAACTTCTTATAATCATCGCTTAGAAATTTCAGATCTGGAGGTGAAAAAAGCAAAAAAGGGAAAAACCTCTTATACTACCGAGACGATTCGAGACTTACAGAAAAAATATCCATTAACGGAAATTTATTGGCTGATTGGCGAAGATTCTTTACAAGAAATACTCCAGGGAAAATGGCGGGGGGGTTTGTCAATATTTAATCAGGCAAAGTTTATTGTTTTTCAGAGACCTGGCATTAAAGTTAAAATTCCCAAAAATATTTTCAAAAAAATAAAAAATATTAAATTAAAGGTTTCTATTTCTTCCACTGAAATCAGAGAAAAAATTAAAAATGGTAAAGATGTTTCTAAAATGGTACCAAAAAAAATTTTAGGATACATTAAAAAGAAAAAACTTTATTTATGAAAATTCCAAAACATTTAAAAATTGATAAGCAAAGAGCACGGAAGATGATTAAAGATAAAGTCAAAGAAATAAGGAATTATTTTAAAAAATCTGGTTTTAAAAAGGGGGTGATCGGTCTTTCTGGTGGTCTTGATTCGGCCCTTGCTTGTTATTTAGCTGTCCGGGCATTAGAGGCAAAAAATGTTTATGTGGTGATGATGCCTTATTATGGAATCAGCGATAAAAATTCAATCATTGATGCCTTAAAGTTGATTGAGAATTTAAAGATCCCAAAAAAGAATATTTTACTCTTGCCAGTCAATAAACCAGTCGAAGCATCTTGGCAGATTCTTAAAAAATATAAAGGGAAAGAAAAAATCAGAAAAGGTAATTTAATGGCCCGTGAAAGAATGAAAATTTTATTTGACTTGTCACAAGTTTTCAATGCTATGGTCGTTGGTACCGAAGATAGAACTGAAGAAGAACTAGGTTATTATACTTTATGGGGGGACGAGGCTTCGGGCATTGAACCAATTAGGAATTTGTGGAAAACACAAGTTTCTCAATTAGCCAGTCATTGCAAAGAGATTCCTAAAGAAATTTTAAACAAAGAACCTTCGCCAGGACTTTGGAAAAATCATTCGGCTAAAAACGAACTAGGCTTTTCTCACCTCGAAGCTGATATTGTTTTATCAGCCTTCAAAGACTTAAAAATGAAGCCGATAGAGATTAATAGAAAATTTGAAATTTCAAAGAAAAAAATTGATTTAATTTTGAAACGCACAGAGGTGGGTCAAATAAAAAAAACAATACCATATATTTTAAAAAAATAATCTCCAATACCAATTCTACGGATGACATTTAAATAGTACGAATCGAAATTTGAAAAAGATGAATGAAAATAAAGAAGAACAAAGAGAGAAAATGATAAGACAAATTCGAGATCAAGAAGTGGAGAAAATTTTAGCTATGACAAAAGAAGAGAGAAAGGGTTTAATTGATGCTTGTTTAGAATATCAAAAAAAAGAAGCAGTAGGAGCTAGTTTAGGAAGAATAGAAGTCTTAGCAGTTGATTCTAGCCATCCAAGTTTATACAGAGTCAAAGGTGGATTTGGAGAACATGGTTTAGGGGGATTAGAAGTTCAACAAGCAATTATTCGGAAAGAAGGGTGGAGGGGATACGAGGAAGAGGGTTGAAGAATTTTACACGGCATAGTTAATAAGATTGAAGGATTTCAATCGAAAATTATTAGAATGAATATTCGGCCAACAGTTTTAAAAGACGAAAGAGAAAAAAAGATTGTATAGAAAGGATAAAAAAAGTTTGGTTATGCCTTAAAGAAAAAGAACTAGACTGGATTTTAATTGACTCTGATGGGAATCCTTTTGAAGAATATCTCAGAGAAAAATAGAATTTTAACATCACATTATGAAGAAAATTCCTTACTCAGAAGCAAAAAAAAGAATTGAAAAATTAAAAAAAGAAATTCAACATCATGATTATTTATATTATGTTTTAGATCAGCCAGAAATTTCTGATGCCGCTTATGATTCGTTAAAAAGAGAATTGCTTGAATTGGAAAAGCAGTTTCCAGATTTAGTTACACCTGATTCACCAAGCCAAAGAGTAGGTGGACAACCGTTAGAAAAATTTGAAAAATTTAAACACAAAATTCCGATGCTTTCTCTTCAAGATGCAATGGACAAAAAGGAATTGGAGGATTGGGAGAAGAGAATTAAAAAATTATTAACCCCAAGCGAAAGGTTAGATTATTTTGCCGAATTAAAAATGGATGGTCTAGCCGTGACTTTGATTTATAAAGACGGTGTTTTTTATAAAGGAGCAACGAGAGGAGATGGTTATATCGGTGAAGATGTAACTCAGAATTTAAAAACCATTAAGACTATCCCTTTGAAATTAAGAATAGAAGATTTAGAGAAATTTTTAAAGAAAAAAATTAAAGATAAAGAGATCGAAATCAGGGGTGAAGTTTTTATGAGCAAAGGGGCATTTTTAGAACTTAACGAAGAGCAGAGAAAAAGACAAGACCCTCTTTTTGCTAATCCGAGAAATGCGGCCGCTGGTTCAGTCAGACAACTAGATCCAAAAATTACTGCTTCAAGAAGACTAGATTTTTATGGTTATCAAATTGTTACGGAAATTGGACAAAAGACTCATCAGGAAGTTCATCAATTTTTAAAAATTTTAGGCTTTAAAGAAAATCCTTATAATCAATTTTGTCGCAATCTTACAGAAGTGATAAACTTTCATCAAAAAATTTCTAGATTAAGAGAAAGACTTCCTTACGAAATTGATGGTGTAGTAGTGACGGTTAATGATGATAAAATTTTTAAGAAATTAGGCATTGTTGGTCGTACACCCCGCGCTTCGATTGCTTTTAAATTTCCCGGTTTAGAGGCAACAACTAAGGTGAAAAACATTATTGTTCAAGTTGGTCGAACTGGTAAATTGACGCCAGTTGCACTTTTAGAACCAGTTAAAGTTGGTGGAGTGACTATTTCTCGAGCTACTTTACATAACGAAGATGAAATTAAGAGATTAGATGTAAGAATAGGTGATACCGTTATTGTTCAAAGGGCAGGGGATGTTATTCCAGATATAAAAGGGGTGATAAAAAATTTGAGAACAGGTCAGGAAAAAAAATTTCAAATGCCAGTCAGATGTCCAATTTGTGGTTCAAAAATTTACAAAAAACCAAACGAGATTGATTACTATTGCTCAAACAAAAAATGTTTTGCTTTACAGCGAAGATATTTATATCATTTTGTCTCGAAAAAAGCATTTGATATTGAACATTTAGGACCAAAAATTATCGATCAATTAGTCAATGAAGGTTTAATTAAAGATGCGGCTGATATTTTTTCTTTAACCCAAGGAGATTTAGAACCATTAGAGAGATTTGCGGAAAAGTCAGCCCAGAATTTAATTGAGGCGATTAATAAAGCAAAAAAAATTCCGTTGGCTCGATTTATTTATGCTTTGGGAATTAGACATGTGGGAGAAGAAACAGCCAACTTGCTAGCGCAACAAATTACAAATTACAAATTACAAATTACAAAAATTAGAGATTTAATTGAAATCTTTAAAAATATTTCAATTAATGACTTACAAAAAATTCCTGATATTGGGCCGATTGTTGGCAAAAGTATCTATGATTGGTTTCGTCAGGTAAAGAATATCAATTTTTTGGCGAAGTTAGAAAGGGTGGGGATAAAAATAGAAAGTCAAGGGTCAAAAATCAAAAGTCAAAAGTTAAGAGGATTGACTTTTGTCTTAACTGGCACCTTAAAATCAATGACTCGCGACGAGGCCAAAGAAAAAATCCGCCTTTTAGGCGGCAATGTTTCCTCTTCGGTTTCAAAAAATACTGACTATCTTGTCGTCGGTGAAGGGCTAGGATCAAAGTATGAAAAGGCAAAGAGATTGGGGATAAAGATAGTTGATGAGAAAGGATTTCTCAAAATACTTGAATAGTTAATGTTTCCTAAAGACCTCAGACAGAATTCGCTTTATACCTCTCCCCCCTTTCTCTCTCTTTCCTTCTAACTCTTTTACCTTTCTCCAAAATTCGCTTAAACCTCTCATCTCTTTGGGCGGAATAATTTTGACACTCCACTTGCCTCTTTCCAAGCTTCGATGATAAGAAGAATCTGTTTCTCCTTCACTTCTTATCAACGGAATTTCTTCTATCTGAATATTAAATTCTTTTCCTACTTCTCTCAGAATATCTAACATATATCTTCGAGTCTTATCATATGTAATTTTAACCTCTTTTGGCTTAAGATTTTCATCACGAAGTGCTTCATATGGGAAGAATCGTTCTCCTCTGTTCATAATATTTTGTATTAAAGATAAATTTATAATTGAAATTTTCGACCTTTATCACTTTCATTTTACTACTACTTCTTCTTGTCAAGATAGGGGGCGTGAATAAATTTTTCTTGGAATTCAAAATAGATTTTTGTAGGCCGAAGGTACCCAATCATTGGTACCTTTAGTTCATAAATAAGAAAAATTCCCTTGTTTTTTTATTTTAAAATTCTATAATTAAATCGTATGGCCATTTCAAACAAACAAGTTGAACACATTGCTTATTTGGCGAGACTAAAATTGAATGAAAAAGAGAAAAAGAAATTTTCCAAAGAACTTTCACAGATTTTGGATTTTATCGAAAAATTAAAAGAAGCTGAAACTTCACAGATTGAGCCATTTTCTTCTGATTTAAAAAATGTTTTCAGAAAAGACGAAATAAAGGGGCAAAAATCTGAAGACCTACTTGAACAAGTGCCAGAAAAAGAGGGAAATTTTATTAAAACCAAACCTATATTTTAATTTTAGAATCTAGAATCTATAGTCTATGATTTAGCAATATGTCCTTTAACCAACTGACAATTAAAGAGGCAATTAATGGATTAAAAAAGAAAAAATTTTCTTGTCAAGAATTGGCTAAAGATTGTTTGAAAGAAATTGAAAAAAGAGATAAAGAGATTAACGCTTTTATTAGCTTAAATGAAAAAATTATTGAGGAAGCAAGAGAAATTGATAAAAAAATGATGCGAGGCGAGAAATTAGGTGAGTTGGCTGGTATACCTTTAGCTATTAAAGATAATATTTTGGTGAAGGGTTTAAGATGTACAGCTGGTTCAAAAATGTTAGAGAATTATTTTGCCTCTTATAATGCGACAGTGATTGAAAAATTAAAAAAAGAAGATGCTCTAATTATTGGTAAGACAAACCTTGATGAATTTGCCATGGGTTCATCAGGCGAATATTCGGCTTTTGGTTTTACAAGAAATCCTTATGATTTAAAGCGAGTAGCTGGTGGTTCTTCTTCTGGCTCAGCGGCTGCTGTGGCAGCAAATTTCTGTTTAGGCGCTTTAGGCTCTGATACAGGCGGTTCAATTCGTCAACCAGCAGCTTTTTGTGGTCTGGTTGGCTTGAAGCCAACTTATGGAAGTGTTTCACGATACGGATTGATTGCTACGGCTTCTTCTTTAGACCAAATTGGACCAATAACTAAAACAGTTGAAGATTGCCAGCTTATTTTTGAGATTATTAGAGGGAGGGATGAATTTGATTCAACCAGTATGGAGATAAATTCTAAAGTTCAGCGTCAAAAATTGACAGTGGGTTTACCCCGAGAATATTTTGCGGAAGGACCGGAGAGGGAAATAAAAGACAAAATTAAAGAGATAGTTAAGAAATTAGAAGATCAAAGAATTGAGATAAAAGAAGTTTCCTTGCCTCATACAGACTATGCCCTATCTTGCTATTATGTTATTATGCCTTCAGAAGTGAGTGCTAATTTGGCGAGATACGATGGCATAAGATATGGACGATTAAATTTCCAATCTCAAATGTCAAGCCTCAAATCTGTATTTGATTTATATTTAAAAAATAGAAGTGAGGGGTTTGGTGATGAAGTGAAAAGGAGAATTATGTTAGGAACATATTCTCTTTCAGCCGGCTATTTTGAAGCTTACTATTTAAAAGCTATGAAGGTGAGAAATCTAATTAAAGATGATTTTGAAAAAGTGTTTAAACAAGTTGATTTGATCATTACTCCAACCACACCAACCACTGCCTTTAAAATTGGCGAAAAACAAAAACCTTTAGAAATGTATCTTTCTGATATTTTTACTGTTCCGACTAATTTGGCTGGCTTACCTGCCCTTTCTTTGCCCATTGGCTTCTCGTCAGAAAAATTACCATTAGCAATGCAAATTATCGGACCATCTTTTTCAGAATCTGAAATTTTCAGATTGGCTAAACTGGTTGAAGGGTTAAAGTAGCCTTTGACCATTTTTTTTAATTTGATATTATTTTAATAATTAAAATATTTAATTTTTTATTATGTTTGACAAAATTTTTAGTCATTTTAGCAAGGATGTCGGCCTTGATTTAGGAACAACCAATACCAGGATTTATCTTAAGGGGAGGGGTTTAGTTATCAACCAACCATCGCTTGTAGCGATTAATACAAGAGTTGATCAATTGATTGCTATTGGTTTCGGAGCAAAAAAAATGTTGGGTAAGGCGCCAACCTATGTTTCTTTAGTTAAACCGATTGAAAACGGGGTGGTTACGGATTTTGAAGTGACGGAAAAAATGCTGCGCCACGCTTTTAATAAAATTTATACAGGTTTTTTTTCTCTTACTAGACCACGAGCCATTGTTGCCGTGCCTCTTGATATTACTGAGGTAGAAAAAAAGTCCTTTGAAGACGTTATTATCCAAGCTGGGGCGAGAGAAGTTTTTTTGGTTGAAAGACCGGTTGCTGCTGCCATTGGCATGAGACTACCAGTTAACGAATCGGTTGGTAATTTAGTGGCGGAAATTGGTGGTGGTCTAACGGAAGTGGCGGTCATTGCTTTAAATGGCATTGTTGCCTGGAAATCTTTAAAAATTGGTGGTGAAACTTGGAGTAGAAATATCTGGCAATATGTCAAAGAGAAGTTTAATCTTTTACTTGGTGAACAAACAATTGAAGAAATCAAAATTAAAATTGGTTCAGCTTTTCCTCAAAAAGAAAAAAGAGAAATGAAAGTAAAGGGTAGAGATTTGATTACTGGTTTACCAAAAGAAATTTCTTTGACTGATGAAGAAATCAGGGAGGCAATTTCACCGTCAGTCAACTTAATTGTCGAAGCTATTTCTGACACGATTGAAAAAACGCCACCTGAATTAGTAGCGGACATTCTTAATCGGGGCATCCTTCTTTCTGGTGGTGGAGCAATGCTTAAAGGTTTAGATCAATTGGTTAATAAAAAAGTTAAAATTCCGACCCATCTTACCGACGATCCATTAACTTCGGTGGTAAGAGGATTAGGTTTCATTTTAGAAGATTTTGAAAACTTAAAAACAGTTTTACTTCCTTCGTCAAGAGAATGAAATTATTAGATTATGGTTTCCAGGAAAATTAAGTATTTTGTTTTTTTCATTCTTGTTTTATTATTGATTGTTTTCTATAGACTTGGTTGGCTTTTTTTTATTGGCCAAATAATGCTACCTTTCCAGAAATTGTTTTTTCAATCAGAAAGCAAATCTTGGCAACAAAAAATAGTTAGAGAAGAAGAAAAATTAAAAAATGAAATTGAAAGGTTAACCTTGGAAAATATTAAACTTAAACTTTTAGAAAAAGAAAATGAAGAATTAAAGAAAGAATTAGGATATCAAAAAAATAGTTCTTATCGAAGAAAAGTATGCCGTCTTATTGGCCGTCAGACAGAGGCAGGTGTCACTTGGTTTATTTTAGATCAGGGAGAGGAAGAAGGTATAAAAATTGGTCAGGCAGTTGTCAGTGGCGATGTTGTCGTTGGTAAGATAGCTAAAGTAACAAAATATTTTTCCTATCTTTTACCGCTGACCGATGAAAGAACAACTTTCTCTGCCTTAACTATATCTTCGGAAGGAAAGATTAAAGAAGAAAACAAGGTCAGTGGATTGGTGAGGGGAAAATGGGGGCTGTCTTTAGAAATGGACTGGATTCCTTTGGCAAAGAAAATAAATGTTGGTGATTATGTTATTACCGCTGGCCTTGAAGAAAATATTCCTCAAGGATTGTTGATTGGTCGGATTGGAAGCATTGAAAATAAAGTCGGGGCGATTTTTCAAAAAGCCGTTGTTTTACCAGAGAAAAAAATTGAAGATCTTAATATCGTGAGTGTTATTGTTATGAACAGTCGTCAGTAAGTGGCGAGTTTTCACAAATTTTACTTCTATGATTACAATCATCTTCAATGTCATACTCGCATTTTTACTCGCGATGGTTCAATTAGCGATTATTCCTACTAATGAAATTTTTCTTAACCTTACTCTCTGTTTAATTATTTATTTTACTCTTTACAATTTTTCTTTTGCTTTAATTCTGTCAATTCTGACCGGTCTTTTTCTGGATATTTTTTCAATTTTTGACTTCCCTCTTTTTACCCTTTCTTTTTTATCGACGCTCTTGATAACTTATTTTTTAGTTCATCGCTTTTTTACCCTAGAGAATTTTTGGTCGTTTTTGATTGTCTCCTTCGTTGGGATAATAGCCTATCATCTTAGTTTTTTGATTTTAAATCGTTTCTTCTCTCTTTTCAAAACTACCGAAATGATAATTTTTTTCAATAAAAAATACTTTTTTTATTTAATTTCTACGACTTTAATTAATTTAGGTTTTATTTCTCTACTCTTAATTATAACGAATAGAAAAAAAGAAAAATTTTTAATAAAATGAATATCGATTTTAACTTTCCTGAAGAAAAAATAAAAGAGAGGGTAATAAAAAATTTTTCTCATCGTGATTTTGCCGGCGAAGAATATTCCCCGTCTTTAGACGGCGAGGCACGACGAATTGCAATTAATAAAAAAATATTTGATCTTATCCTTATTCTGTTATTTTTCTTTATTTTTTTAAATATAATTCAATTATTCAATCTTCAAATTGTCAAAGGTAATTATTATCTAAAAGTTGCCAGAGAAAATTCTGTGCGGATTGAGCCAATTAAAGCCGGACGTGGAATTATTTACGACCGTCAGTTAAGACCATTAGTTAGAAATATTCCAAAATTTTCTCTTTTTTGGGTTCCGACAAAAATTTCTCAACAAAGAAAAGAGGAAATGATTGAAAAACTGGCTGGTATTTTGAATCAAGAAAAGGAAGAGTTATCTTTCCTACTTCAAAAAACAACTTCCCATCAACCCGTTTTAGTCAAAGAAAGTTTAAATTACGAAGCAGCACTTCTTTTTGAGATAGAAAAGGAAAACTTTCCGGGTTTAATCCTACAAATTGAACAAGGTCGTCAATATTTAATGGGCCCTGAATTTTCCCACCTCTTGGGTTATACGGGTAAGATTTCTCCAGTGGAATTGGAAAGAGAAATAGGTTATTCGTATACTGACGAAATTGGTAAAGATGGGATAGAAAAATATTATGAAAAAAAACTCCGTGGTCGAGATGGTCGAAAAAGAGTTGAAACCGATCTTAAGGGGAGAGAGGTGGTCGTTGCTCAAGAACCAGCCAAAAATGGCGAAGACGTTATTTTAACCATTGATCTTGATTGGCAAAAGAAATTAGCCGAAATTCTTGCCAGACAAATTAAAAGTGCTGGTGCTAATAGAGGAGCGGCTATTATTTTAAATCCAAAGAATGGAGAAATTTTAGCTTTGATCAGTTATCCTTACTTTGACAATAATCTTTTTAGTCAAGGTCTTTCAAAAAAAGAATTTGAAAAGATCAGACAGGATCCTAATCAGCCACTTTTTTTCCGGAGTATTGCTGGCGAATACATGTCTGGCTCAACAATAAAACCAGTTCTAGCCTTAGGAGCTTTAGAAGAGGGGATTATTGATGAACAAACAACGATCATAAGTACTGGCGCCCTTCAAGTCGGTAACCAATTTTATTCTGATTGGAAGAAGGGTGGACATGGACCTACTCAAGTTAAAAAGGCTTTAGCCGAATCGGTTAATACTTTTTTCTATTTGATCGGTGGCGGTGATAAAAAATTTTTAGGCTTAGGACCAGAAAAAATGAATTTTTATCTCAACCAGTTTGGCTTGGGTAAAAAAACTAACATTGATCTCCCAGGAGAAAGAGATGGTTTTTTGCCTTCGCCGGCATGGAAAAAAACAGCAAAAAATGAGGATTGGTACATTGGCGATTCTTATAATTTATCCATTGGTCATGGCGAAATTAGGACCACCCCTCTACAGATTGCTTATTTGACGGGTCTGATTGCTAACGAAGGCCAACTATTTCAACCTCATCTTCTCAAGGAAAATTCTCTAAATCAAGAATTTTCTACTCTCCCGTTTAAAAAAGAAAACTTTAAAATTGTTAAAGAAGGAATGAGAGAGGCGGTGATTTACGGTACCGCTAAGGCTCTAAATAATTTATCCATCAAGGTGGCTGGTAAAACCGGAACTGTTGAGACAAATGATGGTCGACCCCATTCTTGGTTTACTTGTTTTTTTCCTTACGATGATCCGAGAGTCGTTATGACAGTTTTAATCGAAAACGGTGGCGAGGGGAGTGGTCCGGCTTTGAGAACGGTCAAAGAATTTTTAGAATGGTATATTAAAAATGAAAATTCAAGATCAAAATTTTAAAATTTAAGATTAATTTTTTTATGAAAAAAATTGTTATCAGTTTAGGCGGTTCCTTAATTGTGCCAAAGGTTGGTTTTTTAGATTTAAATTTTATTAAAAAATTTAAAAATTTAATTTTAAAATTTGCCCGAAAATATAGAATTTTTATTGTTGTAGGTGGAGGGAAATTGGCTCGTTTTTATCAGCAAGAGGCCAGACATTTAAAAATTAAAAGAACCGATTTAGATTGGTTAGGTATTTTCGCTTCGCGATTGAATACTCAGTTTGTTAAAAGCTTTTTTGACCAGCAATCATTTTCGGAAATTGTTACCTCTCCTTTAAAGAAAATAAAAACAAAAAAAATCGTTTTCTTGAGTGGCTGGAAGCCGGGTTGGACCACTGATTTTGTTGCCACGAAGATTTGTCAAGTCTATAAAGTAAAAGAGATTCTTAATTTGACTAATGTTGATTATATTTACGACCGAGATCCAAGAAAAAATAAAAAAGCAAAACCATTAAAAAAAATTTCTTGGTCTGATTACCTAAAAATTATTGGTCGAAGATTTAAACCCGGCGGAAACTATCCTTTTGATCCGGTGGCAAGTTTATTGGCCAAAAAACTAAAAATTAAGTTAATCAGCCTGAATGGTAAAAATTTAAAGGCTGTGGATAACTATTTGACAGGAAAAAAATTTATTGGTAGTATTATAAAATAGCCGTAGACAAGAGGTTTCGCCACGAAAGCGGATTAAAATCCTCTCGAGGCTTTGAAGATTTTATTCTTGTCTACGGTTCAGGTAGACAAATTTTCTTTATGGCCAAAACAAGGGAACAAAAAAAAGAGATTTTAAAGAAATTGGAAGAAAAAATTTCTCAAGCCAAATCTTTGGTTTTAGTTGGCTATCAAAAAATCAAGAGTAAAGATCAGGAAAGGTTAAGAAAGATGGCCAAGGAAAGAGGTGGTGAGTTTATGGTTGTCAAAAAAAACCTTTTCAAATTAGCCTGGCAAAGATTAAATTTAGAAAAAGAATGGTTGGAAAAAATTGATCAAGAAATAGGCTTAGTTCTTGGTTATCAAGATGAAATTCTCCCGGCTAAAATTTGTGTTGATTTTAATCGAGAGAATGAAAATTTAAAAATTAAAGCTGGTTTTTTTAATCGTCGCCTTATCGATCTCTCGGAAATTAAATTTTTAGCCATCCTGCCTTCAAAAGAAGTTCTTTTGCGACAATTATTATTTTCAATTAGAGCCCCTTTAGATAAATTTATCAACGTTTTAAGAGGTAATCTAAAATCTTTTGTCTATCTTCTACATTTAATCTCTCAAAAAAGTTAAATTTTTTCTTATGAGCGAAGAAAAAAAACAAAAAGAAGTAAAAACTCCTGAAAAATTCAAAGATTTGGTGGAGAAAATTGAAAAGCTCTCTGTTCTAGAATTGGCTGAATTGGTAAAAATTTTAGAAGAAAAATTTGGTGTCTCGACTCAAGCCGCCGTTGTGGCGCCAGCCAGTGCCGTTACGCCAACTGAAGTTAAAAAAGAAGAAGAAAAAAATTCTTTTGACATTGAATTAACTGAAGTTGGAGCGAATAAAATCGCCGTTATCAAAATTGTTCGCGATCTGAGTGGTAAAGGTCTAAAAGAAGCAAAAGATCTAGTAGATACGGCACCAAAAATTATCAAAGAAAAAGCAAGTAAAGAAGAGGCAGAGGAAATAAAGAAAAAATTAGAAGAGGTAGGGGCTAAAGTGACTTTAAAGTAGTTTGCCCCTTTCATCAAGAAACAATGGATTGTATGAATTATAAAAACCGCCAATTGCGGAGGCAGTTTTTGATTTAATTGCCTTTTACATTTCTATCTTCACAATTTATAATTCTATCTCAACAATCTGTGACCTATTAAGCAGCCAGATCTTTGTTTCTTTTTCGTCAACAAAAAGATCTTTTAGATCAGTAAATTTTTCCGAAGTGATTTGTTTGATCAATTTTCCGTTTTTATCTAAAAGAACAATTCTTTTATTTTCCGGTTCTAAGAGATAAATATATTTAAAATCTGGCTGAGTAAGAATCTTCGTCACTTTTTTTATTTCTGGATAAACCCTTTCTTGATCAAATTTTGATTTTCTACCTAAATAAAATTTTAAAATTTCACCATTCTCTTTTAAAAGATAAATTGAACCATCAATAGTCAATGAAACGATGTTTTTTAAATCTACTTTTTCTTTTAACCAATTTGATTCTTGACCAAAACCTTCTTCTAATTTTAAATATTTAAAAATTTGATTATTTTTTTGATCTAGAATATAAAGTTTATGGTCGTAGATTTCTAAATCACTGATTGATAACTCTTTTTGTTTGGTTTCTAATTTTAAGGGAGAGATTTTTTTATTTCTTTGATTAAAAAGATAAATTTTATTCCCTGCCAATAAAATCAATTCGTCTGTTGTATAATTTAAAAATTTTTGTAGAGACAAATCTAATTTGACCAGCGAAGAGGCCCTTCCTATTTTTTGATCAAAGTCATAAATTTCTTTTAATCTTTTATTAAAAACAAAAAATTTATTATTTTGGAAAGAAAAATTTTCAAACTGACCATTTTTATCCAGAGAAGAAAGGCTAGTGACTATTTTTGGCTCAGCAATTTTTTCAATTTTATAAAGTTTCTCTAAACTTTCTTCAAAATTATTTTTTAGATTGTTAAAAATTTCTTTTTCCCAGACTGATTTGGGTTTCAGAAAAATAATTTTATCTTCTATCTCCTTGGCGAGAGTTAAAGCATTTTTTTGGTCAGCATAAATAAGGCTGGCCTTAAGAAGAGTAATTTTTTCTTGAACCTCCTGAAAGGTTTGGAAAAACTTGGGATTAATTCGGTCTCTATTAACTAAATGAAGGAAATTAAGAATCATCATAACGATTAGAATGGTCAATAGAAAAGAGGTAAATTTAATTTTAGGGCGTGGCATTTGCTTGAAAAGGGAGAGAAAAGCATTGAAAATTGGAGGGAAAAAAGAGAGAGAGATTTTCGGAAGTTTTAGGCTTGGTTTTTTTTCTGGTTTTTTAAAGGGCTCTTCTTTCTTATTGCCATGAATAAAAATTTCTTTTACTTCTTCCTTGGTCGACTGAACGATGATTTTTGTTGGTACACTAACTGGTTTTATTTCTTCGGTCAAAATTTTTGGCTTTTCTTTTTCTTCGGTGACAAGAGTGGCGATTTCCTTTGTTTTTCTCTCTTTCTCTTTTTTAATTAAAAAAACACCGATAGAAATTTCTTCTTTTAAATTTTCTAACGATCTTTCTAAATTTTTCATAGCCATCGCCATAGGCGATTTAAATAAACAGTCCCTCAATTTTTCAAAATTAAAATAATCTAAAAAATTGTCCGTAGCAAAAATGAGGAGATCATTTTTTTCTAAACTGCCACTGATGATTTGGGTGAAGGTTTTAAATGATGTCTGATAACTCTTCTCAGCTGGCTGATAGAGAGGAAGCATTTTATCTTTTCTTAAAATAAAAGCTTGCATCAGACCAACGGGTGAGAAATAAATTTTTTCTTCTTTGATGACAGCGACGATGGCATTAAGATTTCTAACTAATTTTTCAAAAATTTTTGAACCGATAATTTCTTGAGAAATGAGACGGTTAACTTTTTGTAAAGCATTTTCTAAAACTATTTCGACATTATCTGACTCTTTTAAATTTTCAGGTGTGTAATAGTTAGTTTTTAAACCATTAATAATAATTTCGGAAACCTCTTTGGTTAAAGAATGAATATTTTTTTCTAGATTAGGCGGAATAGCTAATTGAATTAAAAAAATAGTTTCTCCTAAAAGTTTTTTATGAAGAGTTGGTGGGACAAAATGCTGTGATTCGACAACGAGATTATTTTTTTTAGGATTAGACAAACAAAATTTTGAAATTTCTAGCATAACTATTGCTTTATTTTCATTATTTATATATTATTATAAATAATTATAAATAAAAATATTTTTCCAGTCAATTATGATTTTAGTTATTAATACTTCGATAAAACCGTATTTTATTGCCTCAGCGACAAAGAGAAAGATAAAAATTTTTTATCTTAAAGATGAAGATCTCAACATTTTAGTTCAATTAGAACAATTTTTAAAGAAAAACCAAATTAAATGGAATCAAATTTCTGGTCTTGTTATAGTTCCCGATTATCTTTCTTTTACTCGACAAAGAATTATAATTACAGTGGCTAATATTTTGGGTATTTTTTTAAATTTAGCCGTGGGTTTAGTCAATCAAAACGAATTTCAAAATATGGAAGAATTAATCAAGATCGGACAGAAGAGGTTGAGAAGAGGAACGATTCCTTTAGTTTATCATAAAGAGCCAAACATTACTACCAGTCGTTAGGTTTTTGCCTTAATAATTTTATTTTGATTTTTAACCCGAAAAGGGTTAATTTTTTATCCCCAAATTATCCACAACCCAAAATTGACTAGTGGAAAAAAATGGGGTATTGTGTATTCGATGAATATAATTGTGGATAAATGTGGGGATAAGTCAGCGAAATTGTGAATAAGTGCCGATTTTGTCTGAACGTTAGTGAAGATACAGAATCGAGCACCCCGCCCTTATTCCAACAATAAACTTACAAAATATAGAAAGTAAAAGGCGAAGCCGCCTTACAGTTTTCATCTTTGTAAATCACAAGTTTTTCGAGAGAATAAGTGCGGGGTACGGAATTTTGTCCTAAAATTTCCATCGCTCTGCTCTGCGCGCTCGTAAATTTTAACCAAATTCGTATGTTTATTGGCGAATACCACTATAAACTTGATGAAAAGGGAAGGTTAGCTATTCCTCCTAAATTTCGTTTAAGCTTTAAAAAGGGAACGGTTGTGACACGGGGCCTTGATAATTGTCTTTTTCTCTACCCAAAACCAGAATGGCAAAAATTGGCTTTAAAGCTTTCTCAATTGCCTATTAGTAAAGCAAAAACAAGAGCTTTTGGTCGCTTAATGTTAGCCGGAGCAATGGATGTGATTTTAGATCGTCAGGGGAGAATTATTTTACCTGACTATTTAAGAAACTATGCCAAAATCAAAAAAAATGTTGTCATTGCTGGTCTCTATAACCGATTAGAAATTTGGGATGAAAAAGAATGGGAGGAGTATAAAAGACAGTCAGAAAGAGAAAGTAGGGATATTGCCGAAACTCTAGGTGAATTAGGTGTCTAACGAAAATTTATGTCTCATCAACCCGTTCTTTTACAAGAGGTAATTGCCTATCTCTCGCCCCAACCGAATCAAAATTTTATTGATTGTACAATTGGTGGTGGTGGGCATGCTTTCGCTATTTTAGAAAAGACAACACCCTTAGGAAAAGTTTTGGGTATTGATTTAAATTCTGAAACTATTCAACAATTAAATTGCAAAATTCAAACCTCAAATTTCAAATCGAGATTGATATTAGTGAATGATAATTTCATCAATTTATCAAAGATCGTTGAAAAATATAATTTTTATCCGGTTCATGGAATTTTACTTGATTTAGGACTTTCAACCGATCTATTAGAAAAAAGTGGCAGAGGTTTTAGTTTTCAAGAAGATGAATTTTTAGATATGAGATATGGTCAAAAAGGCAAGACTGCTTACGAGATTATTAATCAATGGCCAGAGGAGGAATTAAAAAAAATTTTAAAAGAATATGGGGAAGAAAAACTCGCTTGGCCAATCGCTAGAAATATTTTTAAGAGACGCCAAAAAGAAAAAATCAGGACAACCAGAGAGTTAGTAGAGGTAATTAACGATGTCTTAAAAAAATTTAAAGTTTATAACCAGAAATTTAAAATTAAAACTTTAGCCAGAGTTTTTCAAGCTTTCAGGATTGCTGTCAATGATGAATTAGAAAATTTAAAAAAAGTTCTACCGTCAGCAATAAAAATTTTAGAAAAAGATGGATGTCTTTTAGTCATTTCTTATCACTCTTTAGAAGACAAAATTGTCAAAGATTTTTTCAAAACCCAAGAAAAAGAAAAACTTTTAAAAATTTTAACCAAAAAACCCGTTCAGCCAACCGACGAAGAAATAAAATTAAATCCGCGCAGTCGTTCAGCCAAACTGCGCGCCGGACTCAAACTATAAAACCAATAAAATAACCAATAACTAATTAAAAATATGTCTCCCTACGCCAAAAATTTTATCCAAACCCACTCCTTGCCTCTTTCTGTGAAAGAAAATAAATTTTTTTCTCTGAAGGTCTTTAAAAAACCATTTGTCTTAAATGTCGTTTTACTTTCTTTTATTTTATTGCTTATTATCTTTCAGTTTATTCTTGTCAATAGAATGGTGGTTTATAGCTTTAAGAGAAATGAGCTAGAAGAAGAAAAAAGAATGTTAGAACAAGAAAAGAGGAATCTAGAATTAGAAATAATAAAAATAAAATCAACCGAGGGAACAAAAGATTCTTTTAAAAATTTTAATCTTGTTCAGGTAGAAGAAATAGAATATTTAAAACCAATCAGTGGCACAATGGCTGAAAAATAGTTTAATTTTTTATATATGTTTGTTAAAAAAACTCGACAGAGATCGAAAACGAGTTTTTTCCGTTTTTATTTTTTAGCTATTATTTTTTTTATTTTTGGCAGCTTGATTATTTTAAGATTGATTCAACTTCAAATTTTAGATTATCGGTATTATCAAAACAAAGCCCTAGAAATTAGAACTTTTGAGAAGGAGGTTCAACCAAAGAGGGGAGAAATTTTTATCGAAGAAGAGGGAGGGAAGAGACCTGTGGCGATTAATATTGACTCTTATAATCTTTATGCTGTGCCGAAAGAAATCGATGAGCCAATAAAAACGGCTGAAAAAATTGCCCCTTTGATTGGTATTTCATTATCAAATAAAAATGATGAATTAACTAATTTAATTAAAAAACTTTCTAAAGAAAACGACTGGTATGAAATTTTAAAAAAAGATATTAGTCAAGAAGAGGTAGATGCTATTAACAAACTCTCTCTCAAAGGGATAAAAATTGAGACGGTAACTAAAAGGTTTTATCCCGAGAAAAAATATTTTGCTCATCTTCTTGGTTTTGTCGGCTTTAGCGGCGATCAACAGGTTGGTCGCTACGGTTTAGAAAATTATTACGAAAATATTCTTTCTGGAAAAGAGGGGTTATTAAAAGGAGAAAAAACGCAAGGTGGCGTTCTTATTGCTACTGCTCAAACAACAACCATCAAACCGAAGGATGGAGCAGACCTTATTTTAACGATTGATCGAAATATTCAAATTAAAACTTGTCAAATTTTAGAAGAGGCGATTAAAAAATATCAGGCTGAAAAAGGAAATATTATTGTTTTGGAACCAAAAAGTGGACAAATTTTAGCTCTTTGTAATTGGCCATCTTTTGACCCTAATCAATACAACGAAGTCAAAGATAGTCGTCTTTTTCTTAACGAAGCCGTCTCTTCGCAATATGAGCCTGGCTCTATTTTTAAAACTATCACCTTTGCCGCCGCTTTGGAAGAAGGAAAAATCACACCTGAGACTACCTATGAAGATAAAGGTTTAGTAAAAATCGGCGGTTATACAATTAAAAACGCTGGTAAAAAGGTCTATGGTTTTAGGACAATGAAAGAAGTTTTAGAAAAGTCAATTAATACTGGCGCCATTTTCGCTGCTCAAAAATTAGGTTTAGAAAAATTTCGCCAGTATGTCGAAAAATTTGGTTTCGGTTCTCTAACTGGCGTAGATTTGCCAACTGAAGCAAAAGGCAATATTAAGAATTTATCAGAAAAAAAAGAAATCTATTTAGCTACTGCCTCATTTGGTCAGGGTTTATCTGTGACACCACTACAAATGGTCACTGCTTTTGCTGCTCTAGCCAATCATGGTAAATTAATGAAGCCTTATTTAGTCAAAAAAATAATTTCTGACGGTTTTGTGACTGAAATTAAACCGGAAGAAAGAGCTCAAGTGATTTCTCCAACGAGCGCAGAAATTTTGAAAGAAATGCTTATTTCGGTGGTAAAAAATGGTTGGGGGAAAAGAGCGGCTGTTAAAGGTTATCTAGTGGCTGGTAAAACTGGAACAGCCCAGGTTGCTTATTTGAAAGGTTATTCCGAAAAGACAATCCACTCTTTTGCTGGCTTTGCTCCGGCCAATGATCCAAGGTTTGTCGCTTTAGTCAAATTAGATAATCCGAAGTTAGAAAGATTTAGTGATCGAACGGCTGCTCCAGTTTTTGGTCAACTAGCCGACTTTTTGCTTAAATATTTTGCCATTCCACCAACAGAAATAGAATGAATATTATGAAAAATGAATATTATGAAAAAAGTTATTGAAAGAATATTAGGATTCTTAGCCAAAGCCATTATTAGAAAGTATAAACCATTTATTATTGGTCTTACTGGTAGTTTTGGCAAAACTTCGACTAAAGAAGCGATAGCTTTAGTCTTAAAAAAGAAATTTTTTCTTCGTGCCTCACCAAAAAATTATAATAATGAAATTGGTCTTCCTTTAACCATTATTAATGCCCTGGCTCCAGGTAAATCTTTATTTGGCTGGTTGAGAATTTTTCTGAAAGGAATTTTTCAAATTGTTTTTCCAGTCAAATTTCCAAAAGTTTTAGTTCTAGAAATGGCAGCTGATAAGCCGGGCGATATCAGATATTTGACTAAAATTGCTCCTTGTCAAATCGGTCTTATTACAGCCATTGGCCCTGTCCATCTAGAAAAATTTAAAAGTTTAGAAAATATCTTTAATGAGAAAAAAATTATCCTGACCCATCTTTCTTCCCATGACTTGGCTATTTTTAATGCCGACGACCAATATCTTTCAAGGTTAAAAAATCAATTAAAAGCAAAGACTCTAACCTTTGGCTTTTCCAGCCAGGCTGACCTGCGGGCTCTAGAAGCCAAAATTGACCAAGAAATTACAGAAAAGGGTGAATTGAAAATTTATGGTCTAAAGTTCAAAGTAGCCTATCAAGGTAATGTCGTGCCAATTTGTCTGCCTAAAATTTTAGCTAAACATCAGATTTACTCTGTCCTGGCCGCACTGAGCGTTGGGTTGGTCAAAGGATTAAATTTGATTGAGATGGCAGAAATTTTAAAAGAATTTGAAGCACCGCCAGGAAGAATGAAGCTAATCAATGGTTTAAAAGAAAGCTATATCATTGATGATTCATATAATTCGTCACCTCGGGCTGTTTTGGCGGCTTTAGAAACTCTGAATGAGATTTTAACTATTCCTGGTCGAAGAAAAATTTTAGTCTTGGGCGAGATGCTAGAACTTGGTTCAATAGCCCAGCAATCCCATTATGAGATTGGTCAAAAGATTGCCGATTTTAACTTTGATCTTTTGATCACCGTCGGTCAATTGGCCCAAAAAATTGCCCAAGGAGCAAGAGAAAACGGTTTTCGGGATGAAATGATTTTTGAGTTTCAAAAATCAGAAGAGGCGGCTCAGTTTCTGAAAGAAAAAATTAATTATGGTGATTTAATTTTAATTAAAGGTTCGCAGGGCGTGAGAATGGAAAAAATTGTTAAAGAAATTATGGCTGAACCAGAAAGAGCCAAAGAACTTCTAGTACGACAGGATAAAAGATGGAAAGAAATGGTGTAGAATCTAGAAGACAGGAGAAAGCAGCTCATTGTCAAAAAGAAAGGATTGATTAAAATAAAAAATGGCCCTGTCATCTAGTGGTTTAGGATACATGGTTCTCAACCATGTCACACGGGTTCGAATCCCGTCAGGGCTAAATTGATTTCTGGTGAAAAATTATTTTTAAAAAGAACATTAAAGAAAGACCAAGTACAATAAAAACAAATTGGATGAATGATTTCTTGAGAGAAGTTTCTTTTTTTAATTCCGGAATTAAATCTGAACCAGCCAAGTAAAGAAAACCGCCAGCGGCAAAAGGCAGCAGATAATTAACTAAAAAACCTAAGGCGTTGCTCAATAATAAAGTGATGACTGCCCCTAAAAAGGCACTTAAGGCAGAGAGAAAATTGAAAAATAAAGCCCGCCATTTAGAAAATCCACCATAGATTAAAACACCAAAATCACCAATTTCTTGAGGAATTTCGTGAAAAATTACAGCCAAGGTTGTACTAAGACCCAAAGGAAAACTTATTAAATAAGCTCCAGCCATAATACTGCCATCAATAAAATTGTGAACGGCATCACCAATAATATTGAGATAGGTAAGAGGGTGTGGATGACTAGCGGTAGTAGGCAGGTGACAATGTCGCCAGCCAATAAATTTTTCTAAAATAAAAAAACCCAAAAGACCAATCAAAAGTAAAAAGGCCGTTCTTTTGCCAAAACCAAATTCTTCAACTGCTTCAGGGATTAAATGGAAAAAGGCACTGCCAAATAAACTACCGACTGAAAAACTGACTAAAAAAAGTAAAATTTTTTTTAATTTCTCCTCACTGATGGCAAAGGTAAAAACACCAATTAGTGAGACGAGACTGATAATTAAAACGGAGATAAAAACTGTTAACCAAATCATATAAATTAAAACCATTTTAGAAGAAGACCGAGGGCTAAAATTAACAAGATTAAACCTGAGGCAAGACGCATATATTTTTTAAACTTGGCTCGCCAAACTTCCATTTGATCAGCCTTTTCAATAGCCACTGATACCAAGGCCATCATCAGTAACAGTGGCACGATAAAGAAAAAATTATACCAAAAGAGATATGGAAAAATATATTTTGTTCTTTCCGCTAAGATTGTCACATAGACCAGCGGAATACCTGAAGAACAGGGTAATTCTACCAGCGAGCTAAAGAAAGCCAAAATAATAGCACTTGGCATTGTCCCTTTTTGAATTAATTTTTGAATAACAAAACGAGACTTAGTCGGAATTTCTAAAGAAACAAATTTATTATAAAAAAAGAAATCTTTCAGCATTAATAAAGCCACAATCAGAGCCAAGAAACCAATAATCATTTTAACAGTTGAAATTAAACCAATAAAATGGAATAAGTTAAAGATACCATACATAAAAAGGAAATAAACTATAAAGACCGTCAGGACAAAAACCAAACCAAGACCTATCGCCCTTTTTTTTGAGCCAATGGCTAAGAGATAGGTTAATAAAAATAAAAAGACCATCAACAGACAAGGGTTGATACCGTCAATCAAGCCGAGAATCATACCTAAAAAAAGTGTTGATTTTTTTAAACTAAAAGTAATTTCTTTGCCCAAAAAATTAATTTTTGTTTGATCGCTTTTAACTGGAACAATCTCTTTTGGTTTAGGCATTTGTAACAATGTCTGCTCAATTTGATGAACCGGACAGGTATAATTTGGGTCCTTGAGACACTCTTGAATAGTCTTTTCTAAATTGTTTCGAATGGCGGTTGAACCAATAAAATATTGATGACCGACAAAGAGAACCGGGACAACGGCCATTTTAATTTTGTATAATTCCCTCAATTTATCATAAAGTTTGACACTCAATTCTTCTGTTAAAGAATGTTCCTCAAAGATGATATTATATTTTTCTGCCATGGCTTTAACAAAAGGTTTAATCTCTTGACAATGAGGACAGCTGGGCAAGGTAAAGAGATGAATAAAAATTGGTTCATTAGCTTGACTATAAAAAGGAAGAAAAAAGGAAAACAGAAAAGAGGAAAGAGAAATAACAAAAAGTATTTTCTTCATAACCTTCTATTTTAAAGAAAAATAAAAATTTGACAAGAGAAGAATGGTTGATTAAAATATTAAGATGACCTTTACTCTTAAAAAATATCCTGATCCAATTCTTAGAAAAAAAGCCGAGGCTATCAAAGAAATCAACGAAGAAATAAAAAAAATTGCTCAGCTCATGATCGAAGTAAAAGAAAACAGTCAAGGCCTTGGTTTAGCCGGCCCTCAAATAGGTATTTTAAAGAGAATTATTGCTGTAACGACAGAAAAGGGTCCTCAAATTTTTCTTAATCCGGAGATTTTAGCCAAAAGTAAGAGACAAGAAATAATGGAAGAAGGTTGCTTGAGCTTTCCTGGTTTATATTTAAAAATAAAAAGACCGATTGAAGTTGAAATTAAAGCCCTCAACTTAAATGGTCGAGAATTAAAGTTTAAGGTCCAAGGCTTAACGGCTAGAATTTTCCAGCATGAAATAGATCATTTAAACGGGGTGCTTTTTATCGACCGATTGCCTTGGTGGCAAAGAGCAAAACTAAAAATAAAAAGACTGCGGGATTAGTATAGTGGCAGTACGCTTGCTTCCCAAGCAAGAGGCGCCAGTTCGATTCTGGTATCCCGCTTTTTGTTTTCTTTTATCGCGTGATGGAAATATTCGTCGCTGGTGCCTCGGCTCCACAGGCCCCAACCGTTACTCGACCACCTTCTACTTTTACCGCATAATAGCTAGTATTAGCTGTGCCATTAACTGGATCTGACGGTCGGGTGGAAAGGTAGGTGGGGACAAGGGCACTGATAAAATCTTGACCGGTACATCCTTTATTGATAGTGCCAAGATCACCTTTACTACAATCAATGTTGCATTCAGCGGCAGAGGTAGCATTGCCAATGACTTTTGCGTCTGAGGTTAAACCAGATGGCCAGGAACCGTTATTGTCAATATAATACTGAAAAATGGCATTGAGGATAGCCAAGATATCATTTCTTCGAGCAGCATTTCTTGCTTGAGCTAATTGCCTGGTCGGATTAACAGCGACAATGACAATGCCGGTCAAAATTGAAATAATGCCAATGACAACCAGAAGTTCGATAAGAGTAAAACCCTTTTTCTTTTTCATACTCATAATTTTTATTTCTTCAATAGATTTATCTCGACTTTTTGAAAATCTTTTTCTAAGGCTCTCAGAGCCAAACCGATAACATTAGCCGATAAAATTCTTTTTTCTTCTTGAGCCAAAAAATCACCCTTGATATTTGTTAATGGTTCGCCCCTCGTTGTCTCCAAACCAAGTTTTTTTTGAAAATAAGCACTAATGCCTGGCAGTAAACTTGAACCACCAGCCAGAATAATTTTTTTAACTTGATGGTAGGTCGTCTGCTGGTAAAAGATTAAAATCCTTCTTGCTTCATCAATAATTGGTAGCGCTTCCTTTTTCAAAACTTGTTCTACCTTGGGATATTTCTGAGGACGAAAGCCTTCTGCCACTTTTATTTTTTCTGCCTCTTCAAAAGATAAACCAAGAGCTTCTGAGACTTTTTTAGTAAAAAGATTACCAGCGACACGAAGATAATGGTTGAAAACTAATCCTCTTTCGTCAAAAAGACTAAAAACACTTGTTCTCTGACCAATATCAATAATCAATATACCTTCATCCTTTGGAATCTCTTTGATTAAAGCTCGTCTCAAAGAAAGCGGTTCTAAATCAAAAACTATTGGTGTTAAATGAGCAATTTTCAAGGTTTCTTGCCAGTCATCAATTAACTCTTTTCGACAACCAGCAAAAAAGACTTGTTGGATTTTATTTATTTTACCAATAATTTGAAAATCTGTGTAGAGTTGGGATGTGGATAAAGGAAAAACTTGTTCGGCTTCATAGATTAAGGCTTCGGAAAGCTCTTTCTGAGTTAAATTGGCGGGTAGTTGAAAAAGATAAGTAAAAACCTGAGAGCTGGGTAAAGAAAGCAAACAAAATTTTTCTTTAATTGGCCTTGGTTTCGCTTGATCGAGAACCTCTCTAATGTTTTTCGCTAACTCATTTTTTTCTTTAATTAAACCATTTTCTACTAACTGAGCTGATGGTAATTCTTTATGACCATAACTTTCAATTTCTATTTTACTTCCTTTTCTTTTTAAAATTAAAGCTTCAATCGAGGTATCAGAAACATCTAAACCAAAAGCTTGTTTTTTTTGGAAACCAAATAACATAAATTAGCAATGGGAATTTGAATATTGTCTTATCTTATTGTCCTATTTGCCCAATAAATTGATAAATTGGCAGAATAATGGAAACGGCTAAGAGACCAACACCCAGACCAATAATAATCAGTAAAATTGGTTCAAGGACACTGGTTAAATTTTTAATCGTTCGATCAACCTCAGTTTCATAGAAATCAGCTAAATAATGAAAAGAATCTTCAAGGTTACCAGTTTTTTCCCCGACATTCAAAATTTTTGCTACTGATAAAGGAAATTCTTGGGGAAAGTTTTCTAAATTTGAGGCAAGGGTTTCGCCGCGTCGAAGAGCGGGAATAATTTTTTCTAAAGTTTTTTTATAAACTTCGTTACCGATTGTTTCAGCGACAACTTCAAGAGATTTCGGTAGAGTCAGTCCACTTTTTAAAAGCGTCTCACTCGTTCGGGCAAATTGAGCCAAATTATTATTTTTTGTCAATCGACCAAAAATGGGTAGTTTAAGATAAAGAATGTGCAAAATCGATTTTATTCTCCTCAGTTGAGAGAGAAACCGAAAAACAATGACTAAGAGGATTAGACCAATAAGAATAAAAAGTGTATTTTTAGCGAGAAAGTTCATAATAGAGAGAAAAATTTTAGTAATCAGAGGAATAGAAACATCAAGTTTCGCAAAAAGACTAAGAATTTTTGGTAAAAGAAACTGAGAAAGTGCCAAAGAAAGAAGAATAGCCACGATCACCACAATCGTTGGGTAGGTGAGACTGGCTTTGACCTTTTTTTTCAATTCATATGATTTTTCTAATTGTTCAGCCAGATAGACAAGAGAAGATTCTAAAGTACCACTTGACTCAGCTGTTTTAATGACACCAATAAAAAGAGGAGAGAAGTATTTTGGATAAAGAGCAAAAGAAGAGGATAAAACTTCTCCTTGCTCAACCCTTTTTTGAATTTCCGCCAGAATAGTTTTTAATTTTAAATTTACAGTTTGTTCAGAAAGAGTTTTTAAAGATTCGCTCAAAGAGAGGCCACTCTTAATCATCATCTGTAAATTTCTGACTAAATTGATTTTTTCTAATTCTGAAATGCGACCAAAACTGAAAAGAGGTTGTCTTTTCACCCTCTTTGGTATTAAAGAAATAATAATCAAGTCTTGGACTAAAAGCATTTTGGCGGCTTCATCTTTATTAGCTGCCTCAATTTCTCCTTTTTTTATTTGTCCGGCTTTAGTGGAAACAGTGTATTGAAAAAGCATACCAATTTTCTTATCTCTTAAAAATTTTAAGATATCATTGAAAAAATTTTTACTAGAAAATTGAGTACCCGCGTACAGGGCCGTTAGGCGGTTTCGCCTTTAGTCTTTCTCTGTCGGAAGTTTATCGCTGGAATAAGTGCGGGGTAAGGGTTTTCTGGATAAATTTTCTACAACTTTTGTCTTGAAAATTTATATAAAATTCTTTATTTAGTTACTCTTAAAACCTCTTCAACTGTTGTTAAACCCAAAAAGACTTTTTCTAATCCATCTTCAATCATCGTCGTCATTCCTTTTTGACAAGCCAGAGTTCTTATTTCGTCGGTATTTGCCTTTTGCATAATTCTTTCTTTAATTTCTTCTTCTGGTTCCAACACTTCAAAGATACCAGTTCGTCCTGCATAACCAGTTTGATGACAAGCTTCACAACCAAGACCATGGTAAATTCTTATTTTTTCCTTATTTTGAATTGATTTTAAAAAGCGAGTTGGTAAATTACCAACACCGCTGAGTAAACTAAGAAATTCTTTCTGACTAATTTCTTCACTGACAATACACTTTCGACAGATAAGCCTGACTAGTCTTTGGGCAATGATGACATTGACTGTCGAAGCAATTAAAAACGGCTCAATGCCCATATCCATTAGCCTAACTATGGTTGTCGGCGCATCATTGGTGTGCATCGTCGAAAGAACAAGATGGCCGGTCAAGGCGGCATTAACAGCAATGCCAGCTGTTTCTTGATCTCGAATTTCACCAACCATTAGAATATCGGGGTCTTGTCTAACTAAAGCCCTTAACCCTTGAGCAAAGGTTAAATTTGTTTTTGGATTAACTTGAATCTGATTAACGCCCTCAATGTCATATTCAACCGGATCTTCAATAGTGGCAATATTAATATCTCTTTTATTGAGAATTTTTAAAATGGCGTAAAGGGTAGTGGTTTTACCACAACCAGTTGGTCCGGTAGCTAAAATCATTCCCCACGGCTTTTCAATATTAGCTCGGACAACTTTTTCATCTTTTGCTAAAAAACCAAGATCTTCTAAATTAAAACGTCTGATCTTTTCGGAAAGCAATCTTAAAACTGCCTTTTCTCCTTTAGTCACCGGAACAATCGAAACACGGATATCAACTTTTTCATTTTCGAATGTTTCTGAAAATCGACCGTCTTGAGCGGCAAAATGCTCATCAGTTCTGAGTTTAGCCAAAAGTTTAATTCGGGAAATAATATAATCATGAATATCTTTTGGCAATTCTAAAACATCATGAAGAATTCCGTCAATTCTGAATCGGACAACTGTTTTTTTCTCAAATGGTTCGAAGTGAATATCTGAAACTCGATTTTGATAAGCGTAATTAATAATTGTGTCTAAAATTTTAATGATCGGCAACTCTTTTTCCTCCTCTTCTGCTTTTTTAGTATATTCTTCAATCAGATTTTGAAATTCTTGCTTTAATCCCTTTTTGTATCGGACTAGATTTTCTTTTAAATCTTTTTCGGTCGCATAATAAGGGATAACTTTAAAACCAGTCTTTTTTTCGATTAAAGAAATAATCTCTAAATCTCCCGGATTATTCATTGCTAGCTTAATTTTCATTCCTTTTAGATCTTGACCGAAGGCCATTACCTTTTGTTTTTTAGCCACCACTTCTGGAATTATATTTAAATCATCTTCTTTAATAATTTCTTTTTTTAAATTGACAAAAGGATAGCCAAGAAATTCTGCTTTGAGTTGTCCTAACTGTTCATCGCTCATTTTGCCTGAGCTGATAATTAACTCCTCTAAATTTTTGTTTTCTTCTTGAGCTTGTTTCTCTAAATTTTGAAAATCTTCAGGACTTAAAAATCCCGGCTCAACTAGAATTTTCTTCAATTGTTCACTTGTTAGTTCCATATTAAAGGTGTTTTTTTATTCTTTCCACTACTTCCGGCAGTGATTGTTGAGATTTAACAAGATAATCAACGGCGCCAAATTTCAAAGCTTTTTCCCGATCTTGTTCTTGACCCAAACAGGAAAGAATGATAATTTTTGTTTCTTTTATCTTATCACTTTTTTGTTTTTCGGCCAAAAATTCAAAACCATCCTTTTGGGGCAAAATCAAATCAAGGACAATCAAATCATATTTTTTTTCTTGAATTTTTTTTAGGGCCTCTTCACCATTAAAAGCTGTTTCAACCTCTAAATTAGTCTCAGAACTAGCTAACTTTGAGGCCAAAAGTTTGGCCAAAAATTGATCATCCTCAACAATAAGAATTTTTTTCATATTGCGATACTAATACACCTGAGAGAAGCTAATGATGCGAATTTTTATCATCAATATTCATTTATTTGTTGGTATCGATTTGGTCTTTTAATTTCGTCTTTTCGTAGGGGAGGGTAAAATAGAAAGTTGAGCCCTTATTTTCTTCTGATTCAAACCAAATTTTGCCTTTTAAATCATCGATAAGTTTTTTAACAATATAAAGGCCCAAACCAGTACCGTCGGGTTGATAACGAAGAGCATTGGGTGCCCGAAAGAATTTTTGAAAAATATCTTTTTGTTTATCTTTAGGAATACCAATCCCTTCATCTTTGATAGAAATTATAATTTCTGTATCAGTTTTTCCGGCAGTAATTTTAATTTTTCCGCCTGGTCGAGAATAATTGATGGCATTTGAAAGAATATTATTAAAAATAATCTCTAAGAATTTCTGGTCCAAGAAAACTTTAGGTAAAAACTGCTTTTCAAAAATAATTTTTAATCCCTTTCCCTCGATTAAAAAATTAAACTGTTTAATTTTTTCTTCTAAAAAGAGATTAAGGTCTGTCTCTTGACTTCTGGTTTTAATTGGTTTTCCATCTAAATCAGTAATGGCTAAAAGATCGTTCACTGATTTCATCATTTTTATCTGGGCGCGCTTAATTTCTTCCAGATATTCTCTTTTTTCTACGTCAACTTTTTTATTCTCAAGTAATTCGTCGGTGATCCAACCAATTGAAGAAATCGGCCCACGTAACTGATGACTGGCAATGGTAATAAACTCACTCTTTTTTTCGTCAAGTTCTTTCAAAAAATCAATTTCTTTTTTAGCTTGAAGGGCAAGAAGAAAACTTAAATAACTAATAATCGCCACCGAAGAAAGACTTAAAAAAACGAAATCAAGAAAAAACGAAATTTTTAACCAGATACTTAAACCAAACATTAAAAGATAATAAAAAACAATAATGATTAATAAACCAATGAGAGCTGGAATATGGGCAGTGGAAGCGGCGGCTAATAAAGGTAAAAAAATAAAAGGAAAAAGCGGGCTTTGGAAAGAACCGCTGAAGTGGATAAATAAAAGGATAAAAAGGGTATAAAAACCTAAATCAATAAAAAATTTTTCATAACGCCAATATCTTTTTGAGATGAAAAATAAACTGATGAACGAATAAAAAGTCATGGCAACGATGATAGATAGAAACCAGAGAGATTCTTTAGGTGGGAAAAAATAAAACCAAACGAGGAGAATCAAAATTAAAATTGGCACTACTAAACGAAAAATTTTATGATACTGTTCGTACATATTTAAATTTAAAGTTCAGAATCAACTCGCCAAAGTATCAATGTCTTTGATAAACATTATATCATAGAATTTCTTTAATGTCTAATTTTATCCACAGGACGGCAATTAAAAACGATGGTAAAATGAAATATCAATAAAAAAATTCCACCAGTTATTCTATGAGTATATTCTCATACTTTCGTAAAATTTTCATATTTCGCAAAAGCCTCTCTTTTTCCTTTCTCGAAGGTCTTCTGGTTATTGCCATTTTAGGTATTATTTTTTCCTTAAGCACCATTGCTTTCATTCGTTTCCAAAAAACTTACGAATTGAAAACAACAGCTAATGAATTGTTTCAGAATTTAAAAAGGGCGCAGGCTAAAGCCATGTCCCAAGAACAAGATAAAAATTGGGGGATAAAATTTGAGCCAGAAAACAAAAAATATTATCTTTGTTCGGATAATTGCACGACTAATCTTGAAACGTTTACTTATTCAACGAACATCAATCTGACTTCTTCTCTCAATCCAATTATTTTCCAAAAACTTTCGGGTACACTGACGACGGCTGGCACCATCAATCTTAATCTTGATTCTCAGACTAAAACGATTACTATTACGACAGCTGGTTTGATTATTCTTAATTAAAGTTTTCCACAACTAAATTCTAGATTGTCAAAAAAATAATTTGTTCTATAATTAAACCGAAGGTAAGAATATGAAAAAGACTAATCTAAAAAAGACTAATGTAAAAAAGACTAAGAAATATACCACCGATGAGGTCAAAAGATATATGAAGATTTTGGCTGAGGATTTTGAGGTCAAGGTGAAGGTTATTGCTGAGCAATATTTGAATATCAAAAAGACCCTTGATCAACACACCAAAATTCTTGATTCTCATAGCGCCATTTTAGCTTCTCATACTGAAACATTAGAAATTATGAAAATTGATATCCAATTCATCAAAAACTCTCTTAAAGAAAAAGAAAAAGTTGATCTGCAAGAATTTAAAGCCCTGGAAAGGCGAGTGGCTCTTCTTGAAGCAAAGATAAGAGTTTTAAAATAAAAAAATAATTATGAAAAGATCTTTTTCTCTCATTGAATTAATGGTTGCTTTGGGCGTTTTTGTTTTGGTGGCGAGCGCCATCATTTTTTTAGTCATTGGTAGTCAGCAATGGCAAAAGGTTTCTCAAGAAAGAGCAGTTGCTATCCAACTGGCTCAAGAGGCGATGGAAGCAGTTCGTTCGATTCGTGACCGCGATTGGAACGAATTAAAAACAGATTCGCGGTGTAGTGAGCAAAATCTAAGAACACGAACTTATGGTTTAAAAATTGTCAATAATGCTTGGACTTTAAGTACGCTTGAAATTGATAAAAAAGTGACCCTTAACAACAAAGAATATACCCGCCTCATTAAAGTAGATTGTGTTTTTGAAAATGGCATTGCCAATCCAGACAAGAAAAAAATTACCGTTGAAGTTTCCTGGGGTGTCCTACCTGGTCGGTCAATTAGTTTAGTTTCTTATTTGACCAACTGGCGATCTGCTGATTTTGCCACTAAAACCAAAGGCGATTTTGAAGCCGGCGTTTTTGAAAACACTAAATTAATTGATGGCAACAATCCGATTATCAAACTTGATGATTTGGCTGGTGCCACCATCCGAGCTAATGAGTTTTTTATTGATGGTTTTACCAACACTTCAGAAATTACCACTAACAAAAAAATCTCCTTCCGTTTTACCGCCCAAAACAACAAGACTCCTAATCAGGTCAAATTTTATATTAATCAAGTTTCTCAGCCTGGTACTTTTCGGGCTGGTTTACAGAACAATGCTAATGGTCAGCCATCCGGCACTTGGCTTTGTTCAAATATCTTTTCGGTCCAACAAAATTTCATCGGTTGGCAAACAGTTAATCTTTCCGGTTGCCCAGCAATCGGTCCTAATACCGATTATAAAATTGTCCATCTCGTCATTGAGCCACAATAAAAGCCCTTTCTCAGCATTTAAAAATTAAAAATTTTAAAGTATGCCTCAAGATAAAATTATTTTAAAATTATTAGAGCATGATGAACGATTAGAGAGAATCGAGGAGAAAATGGCAACAAAAGACGATATGAGAGAAATTATGGAAATGCTGGAGGGAATTACCACCATTGCTCAGCGCCTTGATCAAGAAAGAATTTTTACGGCTGAATGGGTTAAGCGCATCGAGAAAGAAGTTGAAGAACATCGCCAGGAAATTATCAAAATTAAAAAAGTTTTAAAAATTACTTAAAATCTCAATCAATCTCTTTTGTAATTTATGAGGAAAAAAATTTTTAAAATTTTGTTGCCGGGTTTGGTTACTTTAACCCTCATTTTTTCTTTTTTTGAATTTAACCTTCACTCTTTTTTTCTTCAGGCTCAAGAGGCAATGAAAATTGAAGTACCAATTGAAATGGTTGACTATGGCTTGGCTTCGTCAAGAGAAGCGACTCTTTTTAATCGGACAAAAATCTTTCTTGACCCCAATGATTATCAAGCTGATTCAACCAATTACTTTTTTGAAATCGTGGCTATAAATACAGATGAAAGAGAGGGAAGAGTTGTCTTGGTTGATTCTAAGAAGCAACCAGTCGCCGAGATTACTGTACCACCCCAGACCAATCAACCAGCCCGTTTTAGAACAAAAGAGCCTTTTAGTTTATCTCAGGATGAATATCTTATTATACTGGAAGGAACCTCAGCAGAGAATCAACTTCAGGTTTATGCCGCCAGAATTATTATTCAACAAACGAATCCTCAAGTAACAAGAATCCAAATTCCCTTAACCAGCGGTCCAGATGATAGTTATTCTTTTAAAGAGACAGCAATTGATCAAGTAGAAAGTGGAAATTATATTCAGCCACAACCTCAATTTTACCATCTCTGGTCCTATCGTTCTCTTGATTGGGTGAGTTTAGCTGAGAGTAATCCTTTTACCTTAGAAGCTGTTTTAGCCGGCGATATTAGTGCTGCACTTTTTGATCAAAATAATCAAATAGTTAGTGGTTCAGAAATTTCTGTCTCCAGCCAAACTCCTCTTTTGATGCAAAAAGATTTTACTGATTTAGTTGATGCTACTTATCAGTTAAAAATTAGAGGTAGAGAAGGCTTAATTTATCGGGCTGCTCTTTATCTGAGATTAACCAATCCAATAGCTTTAGAAATTTATTATCGTTATCAAAGAATGAGACAGTCTCAGACAGCTGAAATTAGAAGCTATCAAAGAGTGCTTTATGATGCCAGCCAATTTCCTGAGCATCAGATTTATCATGAAGCAACCGGTCAAGGGCAAAACCTAATGGCTGTCATTTACGACCATAGTCAAAATGAGAGCGGTACTACCAATGGCAACAACATTGAATCTTCAGCTATTAATTTTAACTCATCAGAGAAAATATTAATGCGGACTTCTCCTTTTTCTCTAACCTCTGGCAACCGCTTTATTTATTCTGTTCTTGGCGAAAGTGGCGATTTAATTTTAACCAGCGCCTCAATAGTCATTAAAATTGGTCAGCCAAAAATTGACCAGACCCACTATCGCTGGCGCAATGATAATGGTGGAGAATTGGGCGGTAATTTTGAGGTAGTTACACTTTTGCCCAATGGTAATGGTGACGAAATTACTTGGACCCCTTATCCTAATACTCCCAATCATTATACTTTAGTCGCTGACGAAAGTGATAACTCATACGTTTATAAAACCATTCAGACCGATCTGGCCATTTTCCGTTTCGGTCTTAAAGAAAGTAATGGTTCTGTCTCTAGTTTTTCTGTTACTTTGACAGGAGATTATGCTGAGTATTCTTATCAATGGAGTGTTAAACCATCAAATGGTCAGCCTTGGACACCTAGCGCGATTAATGATTTACAGATTGGGGTGGCCTATAATATACTTGAAGAAATACCAATACCAGGTAAAGGAGAGATACCTGAAGAAAAAGAAGAATTAGAAGAGTCGTTTCATATTGCAGACCTTTCTTTACCTACTGGTGTTGTCATTGATTATGTTAAAGTCTTTGTCCGGGCTAAAAGGGTCTGTCGTGTAGGTCCTGAATGGCCTCCAACTTATAATTGTACTGCTTTTACGGCGAAAATGTGGGCAGAGGTTAAGTATTATCCCGGCGCGACCTATAAAGCTGACGAGGATACGCCCGTGACCAATCAAGTAAAAAATAAAAATGTCCGTTTAAGATTTTCTTTGAAGAATACCGGCTCAGCTCCAGCGGTTAATTATCAATATCGCCTCCAAGTGGCTCCAAAAGGTACGGCTAGTAGTTGCCTAGAAGTGCCGCCTGAAAATTATACGGATGTGCCAACAGCTGGGAACTGTGGTTCAGCTGTTGCTTGTATGGCTGATTCTTCATATCTTGATGATGGCCAAGCAACAACCTGGCAACTGAGTGGGCCGGGTGAAGATTGGACTTGGGCAGACGGTAAAATAGTTGAAAGGCCTTCTAATCAGACATCTCAATTTACTTTAGAAACGAAATCTTTTACGGAATTTGAATATAATTTTCAATTCACTAATAATGCTATTGGCGGCGCTACCTACTGTTTTCGGTTATCAAATGCTGGTGAAGGTTTGGATAATTATAATCAAATCGCGGCTATTACCTTATTACAAACACTACCATCTTTCCGTCTTAGAGTCTCCACACCCTTAAATTATAAACAGCCCTATAATCATTCTGAGCCGGCTAAAAATTTTAATGACTCCGCTTCTAATGTGCTTTATTGGAACGGCTCGTCTTGGCTGGTTCAAAACCAACAACCGATTTATCTTATTGGTTTTAGCGATGGTAGTTTTGAGGGAAATCCGTATGATGAAGAGAATCAAACCGATAACCAGATTAATAGTTCTTCAATAAAAATTGGTCAACAATTTACCGTGCCAGCTGGAGCAGCAACTCAAAAAGTCATTCAGACTAGCTTTTATCTTAAAAAGACAGGCAACCCACCAGATCTTCTTCTTACTTTAGAAAAAGTTGGTGGTAGTTCGGTTACAAAAACTATTTCTGCCAATACCGTCTCTAATCAATATGCTTGGGTCGAAGCACCAGCTTTTGATGAAGCCTTTAATTTAGAAGCCAATGCCACTTACCGCCTTTATCTTTCTTGTGCTGGCTGTAGTGCAAACAATTATTATCAAGTCAAAAGATTAAAAACAATGAGTGGAATCAATAGTCTGACTTATGATGGTGGCATTGATTCAGGATTAATTTATACTACCACAGGTACCTTTGGCAACCCTATAAATAACGAAGATACTCTTTTCCGTCTTAAAGAATTTGCTGGCTTTCCAACTACTGGCAATTATATTTCTGCCCAAACATCTACCGGTAGCACAGCTACTACTTATTCTCATCTTGATTGGAAACAAGAAATTCCGAGCGGTGAAGTTTGTCCCACCGATCCAGTTCGTTTTCAAATTGGCACCGCTAACTTAGTCAGTGGTAGTTGTCCAGCCAGTCCGAATGCCTATTCCTATTATGGCCCAAATGGTATCGGTGGTCCAATGTGGTGGTATGAAGAAAACGGTGTTCGTTGGAAAAAACGGCGTTCGATTACTATCAATAATCCCAGTGGTCAGGAATTAAAAAATTATCAAATTCTGTTGACTATAAATACCGCCGAATTAATCTCGGCTGGCGAATTACAAAGTGATTGCGATGATCTTCGATTTACCAGTTTATCTGGTGCCAGTCTAAATTATTGGCTCGAATCTGGTTGTAATACCTCTCAAACAAAAATCTGGGTGAAAATTCCTTATCTTCCTGCTACTCCCACCTCTAACACTACTAAAATTTATCTTTATTACGGCAACGCCAATGCCTCCTCTGCCAGCAACGGCGATGCGACGTTTATTTTCTTTGATGATTTCAACGGCACGAGTTTGGATACGAGCAAATGGACAGAGCAAAAAGGTGGGACAACGAGTTTAAGTGTTAATAATGGTCAGATTACTTTTCATCATCCAGCCGTCCAGGGTAATTATATTTGGATCTATTCTAATAATAAATTTTCTTACCCAGTTTGGCAGGAGGTGAGATGGATTTCTTTTGACATCAGCGATGCCACGCCTCGATTTGGACAATCAACGACTACCAATTTAAGGACGAATGGTAATTATTATAATAATTATTCTGCTGATGTGGGTTTCAACTCGGCATATAGAATTGTCGGCGACAATTCAAATAGTGGTTGGACTGTTTCTTCTACTTCAGTGAGTGGCCAGCGGCCTGAGATTTGGAGTTTTGCCTGGCCAGCCACTGGTTCGCAAATTTTTAGAAAAAATTACTCTTTACTATTGACCGGCAGTGATAATATAAACACTATCGCCGATTATTATCTTTATTTAGGCATAGCAGAGCGGACGGCAAATCAGACAGCTGTTGCTGATTGGGTACGTGTCCGTAAGTACGTCTCAGTAGAGCCAACACAGGGAGGATGGGGTGAAGTAGAAACATATAGTCCAGAAGATTATTACGCCGGCGACCTAAATACCTACTGCCAAAATGTGACCGGTGGTCAATTCTGTTCCCGCGAAATTTGTCCGGATCGACTGGCTGGCTTTCAATATCGCAAAAAAATTAACTTAACCGGTGCTCAAGGCGCTGGTAATGGCTATCAAGTGAAATTAAAAATTGGCAAAACTTCAGCTGCCATCGGTGAAGATTTTGACCTCAATGGTAATGTTCAAGATTCTTTCAATGATATTAGGTTTACTGATGACGATGGTGTGACTTTATTGAATTACTGGATAGAATCAGTGGCTGATAGTGGCGGAACGAAATTAGCGACAGTTTGGGTAAAAGTGAATGATAATTTAGATAATAATCAGTCGATTTATATCTATTATGGCAATGCCAATACCTCTTCAGCCAGCAATGGTGAAGGTACTTTCGTTCATTTTCAAGATTGGAATAATTCAAATGGCTGGACTTTAAGCAAATCTTCAGTTTCTAATAGTGAACTTTTTCTTGACCCCGATGGTTTTCAGCCAGCAGCTTCAGCAAGGCGAACCGAGTTGTTGGGGGCAGGCTATGCTTTGCGAAGTCGACTTGACTGGGCTGATGAAGGCGGGCCATGGAAAGAACAAGGGTTTGGTTGGGGTGATTTTGATCACTCATACGAATACGGCAATCATCAGGTTCGAAATGGTATTTGGGTAAGATGTTTCTATGGGTCACCTTATCCAACTCAGTTTATTACTAAAAAAGACGGCATTGAAACATACACTCAGGTGACTTCTTTTCGGACAGGAGGATACAACACAGTCGAACTTCGTTGGCCATCTAATACACGAGCAGAGTTTTCTTTAAATGATGATGCGCCGGTTGTTCATACTACTAATATTCCTACTGGTAGTTATTATCAACATCATTGGTATCAGTATTTCGGTACCGCTATTCAAAAAGTAGATTGGACTTTAATTCGTAAATATGTTTATCCGGAGCCAGCTATTCAATCAATCGATGCCCAGGAAATAGTCTATCCTCATCAGAACCAGCCCTGCCTACGCTACCGATTTTTACTTCTCAACTGTCAAAACAACTCACCAAAAGTTAAGGAAGTCAAAGTCAATTATACACCATAAAATAAAATTTTTAATTTCTAATTTTGAATTTTGAATAAATTTTTAATGGTCTAATTTTGAAAGATGAAGAAATATGATTTAGAAGAGAGAACGGCAAATTTCGGTGAAAAGGTAATTAAATTCTGTAAAAATTTAAAACAAGATGCTATTTCTAAACCGATTATCAGTCAATTAATTCGCTCAAGCACGAGTATCGGTGCCAATTATATGGAAGCTAACGCTGCCAGTTCAAAGAGAGATTTCAAAAATAAAATTTTTATCTGTAAAAAAGAAACTCAAGAAACAAAACACTGGTTACGGATGTTGGCTCAATATTTCTCAGAGAGAAGCAGTGAAATCAAAAACTTTGGCAAGAGGCACAAGAGTTGACTTTAATTTTCGGCAAAATTATTGGCTCACTCAATAAAAAATGATTTTTAAAATTCAAAAATTCAAAATTGATTCAAAATTAAAAATTCAGAATTCAGAATTGACAAATAAAGGTTTTACTCTCATTGAAATTCTCTTATACTTGGCCATTGTTTCGGTAGTGCTGGTTGTCGGCACTATTTTTATTTGGCAGGTCATTGAGGGTGGCGAGCGGGCGAATCAATTAGAAGAACTGCGCGAAGCCAGCCGTTTTGTTTTAGAAAAAATCAGTCAAGAGGTAAAAAAAGCTAGAAATGTTTTAGATCCACCGAGTTGTCAGAAATTTACCAATCAAACAGATTGTCAAAGTTATTGGGCTTGTCTCTGGCAGAATAACAAATGTTTTGTTACTTGCACTAGATACAACAATCAGCCTGATTGCGAAAATCATAATTGTATCTGGAGTAACGGTGTCTGCAGTGGCAGTGAGCCAAAAAATCTCTGCCCAGTCGATCCGGAAAACAATAAAGAAACTTGTTTAACGATTGCCAAACCTGATGGAACTATGGTTAAATTTTATCGCCAAACTTATACAAATGTGAAAAGGATTGTTCAAAAAACAGGAAACAACGAGCCAGTAGGTTTGACCTCTGGCTTAGTTGACATTACTTCGTTGAAAATTGCTAATCTTTCACCCGACAAAGGATCAGGCATCATTAGAATCGAAATGACCTTAAAACACAAAAATAATCCACGTCTAACCTTTACTGCCCAATCTTCTATTTCTTTACGCGATAATTAAATCATAGCAATTTTTAATTTTATCAACGCTTGACTGATTCTTTTTAAAATTATAAAATTAAAAATTAGAAATTTTTCTTCTATGAATAAAAATATTTTTTCTGAAGCGGTCAAGATTATTCTTTTTCTTTTATCATTGCTTTTTCTTTATTTTATTCGTGATATTATTTTGATTTTTATTGTTTCTTTGATTATTGCTGCCATTTTTAATCCCTTAGTTGATTGGTTGGAGAAGAAAAAAATTTCACGCGGGGCAGCAACCATCCTTATTTATTTTATTTTTCTTTTTCTTCTGGTCGGCCTTTTAATTTTAATTGTCCCGAGTTTAACGAAAGATTTAGAATTTTTAGGAACAAAAATTTCTTCCTATTATTCAATCTTGAGGTCGTTGTTTGGTCGGGCTCAAGAAATTTTACCTAAAGACTTGTCTTTATTCTCGAGCTGGCAGACAGGTCTTTCTTCTTTAACGCGTGGTGTTTTTTCTTTACTTGGTGATGTGGCCAATGCGATTTTGGCTATTTTTTTGATACTTATTATCTCTTTTTATCTTGTCGTAGAAAAAGAGGCCATTGCCAAATTCTTTCTTTCTTTTATTCCGGAAAAACGTCATCAATTTGTTTCTCGTCTCATTTCTCTTTCGCAAAAGAATTTAAGTAATTGGGGTTGGGGAATGTTGATTTTAATGCTTTTTATCGGTGTCTTGACTTATCTTGGCCTTTTGATCCTTGAGGTTCGTTATGCTTTATTTTTCGCCATCATCGCTGGTTTGACCGAAGTTATTCCCCGAATCGGCCCTTTTCTTGGCGCTGTACCAGCCGTTGTTTTAACCTTTTTTCAAGCACCGATTAAAGCCATTTTTGTCGCTCTCCTTTATTTTCTCATTCAACAAATTGAAGGTTCAATTGTCGTCCCTCAGGTGATGAAAAAAGCTGTTGGGTTAAATCCGATTGTTGTCATTCTTGTTCTTCTAATTGGTGCTAAAATTGGTGGTATTTTAGGCGCGATAATTGCTGTACCGGTGACGGCTGTCATTGATATTGTCATCAGAGAATATCGGGAATTAAAAAAACAGGAAAGTAACCTAGTTCATTATTAAAAGAAGAAAGGTTGGTTATGACTAAAAAGAAGAAATCCTTTTTTCAAATCCTCTTTACTTCTTCTTTTTTGTCTTTGGTCCTATTAATCATTCTAGGCGTAACCCTTACTTTTTCCTTTAAGACCTTTCGTCAGGAAAGAGAGGTGAGGGGACAAATTTTGGCTTTAGAAAATGAAATTGAAAAGGTTGAAGGCGAAAAATCAAAACTTCTCGAAACATTAGAATATCTCAAATCTGATTTTTATAAAGAAAAAGAAGCGCGGGAGAAATTTGGTATGCAGCAACCTGGCGAAAAGGTGATCGTCATTTTGCCACCCATTGAAAATCAAGAGAAAAATATGGTCAAAGAAGAGGAAAATTTACCCATTTTTAAAAAATGGTGGTATTATTTATTTAAAAAATAAAAATATGAAATTTTATCCAGAAGAAAATGAAGAAGCAGCAAAAATCATTGAAAGAAGAAAACAGGAAATACTAAAATTAATTAATTGGTTCTCTCAGCAGATTAAAGATAAAGAATGGAGAATTTTTTTTCAAGAACGTCTTAAGTTTCAAAGAGATCAATCTCCTTCACTTTTTTTAGCAATCAGCGCCTCAGATTCAGAACAAACCGTTAAATTTGCCTTTGCTAAGACAGAGCAAGAGGCGAGAGAATTGCTTATTCATCGATTATCTTCAACAGAAAAGAATTTTCCTATTTTTACAGGTAAAGTGATTGAACCACCGCCAAGTTTTTTACCACCATTTCCTCTTGAATTTCCTTTTCGTATCGTTTCTTTACCGGTCAACCTAGAAGATGCTAGATCAGCACCAGCGGATCCAGTGGAAAGAGAAGAATATATTAAGGCCATTGAACGAGTCGCTCGTTATTTTCGTGGAAACTATTTTTCTGAGATACCAAACAGTCCGGAAAGAACTCATAATTTGCTAATTCTTGACTCAAACCTTCATCCTCTTAAAGTGAGTTACGAAAAATTTTAGTTTTTATGATTACCGGTCTCCTAGCCATTGGGCTTGGCTATTTGCTTGGCTCAATTTCGCCATCATATTTCTTGACTAAATGGCTTAAAGGGGTTGATATTCGCAAACTTGGCGATGGTAATGCTGGCGCAAGAAATGTTTATCACAGTGTCGGACTGGTGCCAGCCATAATCACCGGATTAATTGATCTTTCAAAAGGGGTGGGAGTTATTTTGATTTCTTCTTTGTTCGCGCCTTTAATTTTCTCTTATCTGGCTGGCTTAGCAGCAGTCGTTGGTCATATTTTTCCTTTTTATTTAAAATTTCGTGGTGGTCAGGGTGGAGCGACTTTAAGTGGAATTCTACTTTTTTTATTTTTCAACTTCGTTTTCAAGGCCAAATCTCTTGGTCTTTATTTTTTATTCTCTTAGTGGCGGGTCTAATTTTTATTTATATCACTAAATTAGGTCCCTTTGCCGGACTAGTCTGTCTGCCATTTCTTATTTTTGGCATTTTAATGGAAACCTCTCTTAATTTAACTACCGGTTTTGTGATATTTTTATTAGCGATAAGCCTCTTTCAACTCATTCGTTATTTTTTCTCTCAAGGAAAGATCAGACAATGGATTTTTAAAAAGGAATTAACGATTGAAGAAAAGACAGAGCTCCTTCGTTGGCGAACCTTAATGAGACCTTTGGGCGTCTTCATTATTATTTTTTATTTTTTATTTGGTAAGACGATCATTCTCTTTTTAATTGGTTTGGTCAGTGTAATTTTTATCCTCGTTGACGTTTCTCGTCTTAGTTTTCAAAAATTTAATATCTTTCTCTTGAAAAATTTATTTATTAAACAAAAAGAAATAAAAATATTTTCCTCAATGAGTCTTTTTACGAGCGCCTCCTTTATTTTCCTCCTGATTTTTGAAAAAAGAATTGCTTTCTTGGCTATTCTTTATCTTGTTTTCGGTGATCTTTTTGCTAAAGTGATTGGTACTTTCTTCGGTCGACAAAAATTTTTTACTAAAACTCTAGAAGGAACACTGGCTTATTTCACCTCTTGTCTACTTTTTGGCTTCTTTTTCAGTTATTTTTTTGAAATTTCATCTTTGACAATGATAGTTGGTGCTTTCACTGCTGCTTTTTCCGAAGCTCTGCCTTTGGGTATTGATGATAATTTCAGCGTTGACCTTCTCTCTGCTACCACCATGTATTTAGTTAATCTGATCTTCGTATAAACCGTCTTATTTTTTAATGCGGTCGTTGGTAAATTTAAGACGGAGAATGGCTAAAGATTGATAAAAATGAGGTGAAAAAATGAAAAAATAAGTGAATTGACCATTTCTAAAATTCATTTATAATAGAAAAAATTCAATTTTGATTTGTAATAAAATAAAAGCAAGAGACGGAAACTTAACATTCTCATGTTTTTAAGAATGCTAGAATATTGAGAAAGTATAAAAATAAAATTGGAAATTAAATAATTTAATCAAATTTTAAGTAAAATCATATGATCAAAGAAGCAATGAAGAAAATTTTATCCTGGTTTTTATCAGGAGTTCTGATTTTTTCAGGATTCTTTGTTGTTTTGGAAAAACCAGTCAGAGCGGAATGGGCGAATTATGTGGTTATTAGTGAGTTTGCGACCCGCGGTTCAACTAGTGCCTATGATGAGTTTGTTGAATTATATAATCCGACTGAAAATATTGTTGATATCAGTGGTTGGAAATTACAATATTGGGGCGGCAGTACCTGGACCACCAAATTAACAATTCCGTCTGGAACAAAAATTTTACCCCACCGGTATTATTTAATGTCTTCTTCGTCTCAATATTTTACTACCACAGTTTCTGATCTAACCCATAATTCATATTTGGCTCTGGCTGATGGCACAGCAGGAGATCCGCGAGGGATCAGAATAATTACTGCTGATAATATGGTAATAGATACAATAATATACGAAGCGGACGGCGGAACTGATAATTCCCTTGCGGAGGGTGGGAAGACAGCTCCTGCCCCTAATTATCGTGCCAACACTTATAACAGAAGCGTAGAAAGAAAGCCTGGTGGAGAAAGTGGCAACGGACAAGATACAAATATCAATGGTCATGATTTTTTTGTAAGAGATCAAAGGGACCCAACGAACTCTCAAGCCTTACCTCGACCACCAATTGAGCAACCACCGTCGTCGCAACCGCAATGCGGAAACGGTACCTGTGAAACAGGAGAAAGTTCAGAAAACTGTCCCCAAGATTGTCAGTTAAATCAACCAGTTTGCGGTAATAATCTTAAAGAAGAAAAGGAAGAATGTGACAAGACTGATTTGGCCGGCCAAACTTGTATGACGCTCGGCTTTGTGAGTGGCACTTTAAGCTGTAATAATAATTGTACTTTTAATACCTCTCAATGTACTTCTGGCGGTAGCTATCCACCGCCGATAGTTGAACAAGTCAAGCCAGGCGATATTGCTATTAATGAATTTGTTTCTGATCCGGTTGATGGTGAAGAGGAGTGGATTGAGCTCTATAATAACACTGACAAAGAAATTGATTTAACAAATTGGCAAATTGAAGAAGGATCGGGGGTACGAACAACTTTGTCCGGCACAATTAGTTCAAAGAGTTTTTTTGTTGTTGAAAAAATTAAAGGTTATTTAAACAACTCAGGTGACATTATTATTTTAAGAGGGGCCAATGGTCGAATTATTGATCAAGTTGTTTATGGCAGTTGGGATGATGGCAATAGAGAAGATAATGCGCCAGCAACCAAAGACCCAAATTCGGTAGCGCGAGTGGTCGATGGTCAAGATACGGATCGTGACTATTTAGATTTCAAAATTTCCACTTTACCAACAAAAAATGCACCTAATAAATTTGAAGAAGAGAAAGAATATCCTTTTGGTGTAATTTTTAACGAACTTTTACCAAATCCTAAGGGCGATGATTCGGAAAATGAATTTATTGAATTAAAAAATCTCAATGATTTTGAAGTTAATTTAGAAAATTGGCGATTAGAAGACGCCAGTGGGACAAAATTTGTTATTTCTTCACAAAAATTATCTTCGACGAAAATTCCAGGACGTGGCTTTTTTATCCTTTGGCGTCGGGATTCAAAAATCGCTTTAAATAATTCTGGCAGTGAAAGAGTAAAACTCTATCAACCAAATGATAATTTAGTTGATGAAATCAGCTACAGCGGGACAGTTGCTGAAGACATTGCCTATGCCAAAGAGGAAACAAAAAATTGGTTTTTGACTACACAACCAACACCAGGACAAGAGAATATTATTAAGAAGGTTAATCAGAAACCAAAGGCGGTAATCTCGGCACCGAATAAAGCCTTGGTCAACGAAGAAATAATTTTTGATGCTTCTGATTCTTACGATCCAGATGGTGATGGTTTAACTTATCTTTGGGATTTTGGTGACCAGACAAGGAGTAACGAGGTGGTGGCTAAACATTTTTATAAAAAAACAGGCAAATTTAATGTCAAACTTGAAGTTAAGGACAGTCTTGGCGAAAGCGAGGTGGTGAAATTAAGTCTTGAAATTTTACCTAACGAAAAAAAATTTTCTTATAGTCCACTTGAGGCAGAAATTTTTATCAGCGAATTTTTACCTAATCCAAAAGGGAGAGACGAGGCAGAATGGATAGAAATTTTTAATAATGGCGACAGAGAAGTCGATTTGTCGGGTTGGTTTTTAGATGACATGGATGGGGGAAGTAAACCGTATCAAATAAAAGAAGGGATAAAAATTTTGCCAGGTGAACATTTACTTTTTGAACGCAAAGAGACAAAAATTGCTTTAAATAATAATTTTGATTCTGTCAGAATTTTAGATCCAGAAGGAAATTTATTTTTTGAAGTCACCTACGAAAAACCAAAAGAAGGGTTTTCTTATGCTTTAGATGAAAATAGTGAATGGCGGTGGACATCGCTTTTAACCCCTGGTCAGAAAAATTTATTTAGTAGTGAAGAAGAGATAAAAACAAAAAAGTCTTCAGCTAAAATAGCTGGCGAAGGGGAAAAATTTTTAGAAACTCCTTTATCAGAAGTAAGAAATCAAGAGATTGGTGATTTAGTTAAAACCCAAGGTATTGTTTCGGTTGAACCTGGTATTTTAGGAAAACAAATTTTTTATCTGGCTGGCTCAGGAATCCAAATTTATTCTTATCAGAAAGATTTTCCTTCTCTTAAACTCGGTGATCAAATTGAAGTAAGAGGTGAATTGGCCGAATATAAAAACGAAACGAGAATTAAAATTGCTTCCAAAGATGACATTAAAATTTTGGAAAGTAAAACTCCGCCCGAGCCAAAAAAAGTTAAAACTGGCGAGGTTGACGAAAGTTTAGAAGGAAATCTGGTGCTTATTGAAGGACAGTTAATCGAATCGAGAACGAATTATTTTTATTTAGATGATGGCTCCGGCGAAGTTAAAGTTTATCTCAAAGCAACAGCCGGTCTTAAAAAACCAAAAATGAAAGAAGGTAATTGGCTAAGGGTTATTGGCATTGTTGGACAGTATGGCGAAGAATATCGACTTTATCCACGCTATCAAAGTGATTTAGAAATAATTCAAAAACCAGAGGAAGATGTGGTGCTGACAACCGCTTCATTATCTGAAACGAAACCTCTTTTTGAAAGAATTAATCCTTTTTCAAAAAGCAGCCAATCAGAAAAAATCAAATATCTTTCTTTAAGTGCTTTAACTTTGTTGATTATTTTAATTAGTCTTTTACTTCGAAGTCGAAGAAAAAAATATTGAAATAGTCTTCTTATGATCCAATATCCTTATTGTGGCATTGTGGCGAATAAAATTTAAGAAAGTGATGAGAAAAAGTCTTAAAACAAAAAAATAATTTAAATCTATAGCTTGAATTTTTTGGACACCTTTTATTATCATTGTCGTCTGGTTTTTGGCTGGTTTGCGAGTCGTTCAACAATACGAAAGGGGTGTTGTTTTAACTCTTGGCCGTTATTCTTCAACTCGTTTGCCGGGGCTAAATTGGATTCTGGTTGGTATTCAAAAAATGATCAAGGTTGATGTCCGAGTCAGAACTATTGATATTCCTAGACAGGAAGTCATTACTTCTGATAATGTCACTGTTGGTATTAACGCCGTAGTTTTTGTTAGAGTAGAACGAGCCGAAGATGCGGTTTTAAAAGTTCAGGACCATGTCTATGTCATTTCTCAATATGCCTTAGGTGCCTTGCGTGATGTCATTGGTGGCGTAGAACTTGATGTTTTATTAACCCAAAGAGAGAGAATTGCCGAAGAGATTAAAAAAAATTGTTGACCAAGCCACTGAGCCTTGGGGAATTGATGTACCGGAAATTAAAATTCAAGACATTGAACTACCGGCCGAAATAAAAAGAGCCTTGGCAAAGCAAGCCGAGGCGGAAAGAGAAAGACGGGCGGTAATTATTAAAGCCGAAGGTGAATTAAAAGCTTCAGAAAATTTATCGGCAGCAGCGGCAAAATTAGCTAGTATGCCTGGCGGCTTAACTTTAAGAACTTTAAAAACGATTGAACAGATTAATCCCGATCCTTCAAAAACTGTTATTTTCGCTTTACCGATAGAAATTATTGAAGCCTTGAAAAAAAATTGGTAGTCAGAAGTAATTTTATCTCATTTCTTTCAAAAACTCTGTGGCTAATTTCGCAGTTTCGGTTATGCTTTGATAATATGCTTTGATAAAACGATTTCCAAACAATAACGATATCGACGTCGTTAAAAATTGCCCGTTGTACTTCTTGAATTGTGTTACCGCCAGCTAAAGCCAGCAAAATATCATATTGACCTTTAATTCTAGCAATCTCATGATAAGGAATTGACTTGTTTTATGCTTCTTTGTCTACACCACAATGAATAATCACGGCGGTGGGTAATTTCTTAAGTTTTCGCAAAACAGAAAAAGAGAATTCAAAATTTATCATGTCAATCATTGAATCGATTTTGAATTCCTGACAAGCCTCAACAAAAGTATTAAGGGTTGATATGGGAGCTACGCCAAACGCCACGACGGCTGAGGCACCAGCCTGAGTCGCCAATTTGACTTCTGTTTTGTTCGGCCGCGATCCATCGTTTTCAAATCAGCCACAACATAAGGAAAACCTTGAAAACCAACAAGGCGAGCCGCCCACCAATTTCTCAGTCGACTAATGGCATTCAGCCCGTAAGTTTTAATCAAGGGTGTGCCGGCTTCGATAATAATACGATCAGAAACTGGTAACTGGCTAATAATTTTTCCTGCTTCTTCTAAAGTTGAATTGAGGGCGATTTGGAGATACTGTTTTTTGCGATTAAGCTTGAAACTTTCCATATTTTTTTATCTATCATAACAAATATGCCAGAAATTTCCATTGTCATTTTGACAAAAAATGCCGGACGACGATTCAAAAAAGTTCTGAAGGCGATTTTTGAACAGGTAATAGAAAAAAAATTTGAAGTCATTATTATTGATTCTGGTTCAAAGGATAAAACTTTAAAAATTGCTCATCAGTTTTCGGTAGCAAAAATTTTAGAAATCAAGCCAGAGACTTTTGAACACGGCAAAACCAGAAACCTATCCCTTGCTCTTTGTCAGGGAAAATATATTGTCTTTCTCAGTCAAGACGCCTTGCCCGTTAATCATCTTTGGCTAAAGAATTTAATCAACCCTTTATCTGATGATAAAGTAGCAGCCACCTTTTCTCGTCAAATTCCTTATGTCCAAACCAATCTTTTTCAGAAATACTATCAGTCTTTTCTTTATCCAAAAGAAAAAGAACCACTTTTAGGTTCTCTCTTTTTTTCTAATGTTTCAGCCGCCATCAAAAAAGAAGTTTTGGAAAAAATAAAATTTCCCGAAAATTTACCAATGAGTGAGGATCAAGCTTGGGCAAAAGCGGTCGTAGAGAATGGTTATCAAATAGTTTACTGTCCAGAGGCACCAGTCTTTCATTCACATAATTATAGTTTTTGGAAAAATTTTAAAAGAAATTTTGATTCCGGATTAAGTTTAAAGAAATTAGGTTTAATTCAAGAAAAAAAATTTTTTGTTAAATTGCCAAAGTATCTTTTGGGTGAAATTTGGTTCCTTTTCAAAAAAAGATTAATTTTTGCTTTTCTTTATTTGCCCTCTATGTTTATCTACGAATTTTTTCGTTTTTTCGGTTTCTGGCTCGGTAGTCACTACCAAATTTTACCCCTCTCTTGGCGAAAGAAATTTTCTTTACATAATAAAAACTTAGATTAAAATTACAATGTAATCTATGAGAATTGCCCATATCGTCTCAACCTTTCCACCTTATCAGGGAGGGATGGGAAATGTCTGCTATTATCAAGCCAAAGAGTTAGCTGAACTTGGTCATCAGGTTACAGTTTTTACTCCCTGGCGAGGAGAAAGGTTTAAAATAACAAATGAAAAATTTAAGATTCAGTATCTCTGGCCATTATTGAAATATGGTAATGCTGCCTTCGTGCCAGAAATTTTTATCCATCTAGAAAATTTTGACCTTATTCATCTTCATTATCCTTTTATTGGTGGAGCAGAAATCATTTTTTTTAAAAAAATCTTTTCTCTTATTCCTATTATTCTTCAATATCAAATGGACCTTTCTTTACCCGGTCCATGGTCTCTAGTCTCCCGTCTTTATAACCGAAGTTTTAATTGGTGGATTATTGAAAAGGTGGAAAAAATTATTGTCTCTTCTTATGATTATGCACAGAGCTCGAAGTATCTTTCCTATCTATTAGAAAAAGAAAAGGAAAAGATAATTGAAATTCCTCACGGTGTTGATACAGATTGGTTTAAGCCAAGAGAAAAAGATAAAAAATTTTTGAAGAAACATCATCTTTCTCTCAAAGATAAAATTATTTTATTTGTCGGCGGCTTAGACCGAGCTCATTACTTTAAGGGTTTAGAGGTGCTACTCAAAGCAGTGGTAGATTTAAGATCTATGTCTTTAGATTTAAGATTACTAATTGTTGGTGAAGGAAATTTGCGACTAAAATATGAAAAAGAAGTCGAAAAATTAAAAATAAAAGATAAGGTTATTTTTGCTGGCCAGGTCTCAAGAGAAGATTTACCGACTTACTATAATTTAGCTGACCTTTTCGTTTTGCCATCGATTAATCGTAACGAATCTTTTGGTTTGGTTTTATTAGAAGCTATGGCTTGTGCTAAACCTTGTTTAGCCTCGGACTTACCAGGCGTGAGAACGGTGGTGAGTAATTATAAAACCGGTCTTCTCTTTAAGACTGGCCATTCTGATGATCTGGCAGAAAAAATGAAAATTTTACTGCTTAACGATGATTTGGCTAAAAAAATGGGAGAGAGGGGTAGAGAAAGGGTCGAAATAGAATATGATTGGAAGGTTATCGTTAAAAAATTAGAAACATTATATGGAAATGTGGCCAAGTATTGGCGAAAATAAAAAATTTCTTTTGACCGGTCTATCAATTTTGTTTTTAATCATTCTTTTCTTTAATATCTCGTTTTGGCAAAGTATTTTGATCGGTCTTCTATTTTCTATTTCCTACTTTCTTGTTTCTGGTCTTTGGTTGGGTAAAATTTTAGGTAAAATTTTAAACTTAGATACAGAATGGCGATTTCTATTTGGCTTATTTCTTCTTCTTTATTTAATAGCTTTTAGTCTGGCTCTACCAGCTGTTTTTTACAAAATCACGCCAGTCTATTTCTATGTTTTTCTATTGTTACTGACATTAACTATTAGTTTCGTTAATCATTTTTTGAACAGAAAAACAAAAATTCAAAATGACAAACTCCAAATTCCAAAAAATGGCCAAGATTCTCAATGTTTTTTTAAAAATTTAAAATTAAAAATTAAAAATTTCATTCCCTATCTTCTCTATTCCATTTTCTATATTCCAGCCTTCTTGCTACTGATCAAAGCTAGGACTGGTCAATACTTAGATTCGCCTTGGCAAGTTATTTCACCTCTTTATCTTATTTTTTTCTCTTTTATTTTTTTTCTTACCGTTTTGTTCATTTTTTCTCAAAAAAAACCTTTTACAATTTTAATTTTTATTATCTTGGCCTCTTTTTTACTTCATGCTTATTTACCAATTGTTCATGAAAATAATTTTGGCGTTGACCGCTGGCGTCAGTTAGGGGCAGAAAGAAGACTAATGGCTGGTCAAATCGAAGCACCGGCTCTTTTTGGCGGAGTGATAAAATATAAAAAAATTGGCCCCCTTCAAATTCCCGAAGTTTTTTTTGCTGCTAATAAATTTTCTTACGCCAGTAATTGGGGTCTAACAATTGGTTTAAGTTGGCTCACTGGCATTGACATTTTTTATCTTGATTTATTTTTAATTTTGATTCTTTGGTCGGTTTTTTTACCAATTTTTACTTTTCAGTTAGTTAATTTAATTTTTAAAAATGAAAAAATTGCTCTTCTTTCTAGTCTTGCCGTTCTTCTTCCTTTTCCATTCCAAACAGATGGAGCGATTACTTTACCAAAAACTGTCAGTTTTCTTTTCTTTGTTTTTGCCTTGATCGTTATTTTCCAATATCTAAAAGGTCAAAAAAAACTTTTGCCCCTAATTATTTTTTTCTTTCTTATTCTTTCTTTCCATTACATTCTTTTCTTGATTTTATCTCTAGAAATTTTTATTTTTGGTCTAGTCCTGAAAACTCAGCCAAAAAAAATATGTTTAAAAAAAATTTTTTTATTTTTATTTTTTATTATTTTTTCCTTAAGTCTAATTTTTTTAGATCGAATTTCTGAAACAAGCTTTTTTCAGTATAAACTTTCCGAAATACCTCAAGTTTTTCCTTCAAAAGTTAAAGATTTTTTAAAAAAAATTCTTCTTGGCCAATATTTCTATTATTTTGAACAAGGTCAACCCCTTTTTCCTTTAAAACCTAATTTCTTTTTTGTCCTTTTTGTTTGGTCTTTGGTCATTGTTGGTTTAATAAAAAGCTGGAAAAAAGATAGGTGGATAAAAATTTTAGCCATCTTTCTATTAATTTTAATAATCAACCAGTTTTTGAGTCTCTCTTTAATGAAAAATTATCGACTTTTAGCCAGACGGTCGTCGATGATAACTATTTTTCTTCTCGTTATCTTTTTTTCTGTTGGTCTCATTGAATTGATAGAAATTAAATTGATAGAAAAAGTAAATTTTAAGCCAAAGTTAATTACCATTCTACTCAGCGTCTTTTTGACTATTTTTGCCAGTACCACTTATGCCTCTGGACCATATAATTTAGGCACAGTAACGCGTAGCGAACTTGGGGTGGCAAGATTCCTTTGGCAAGAAATAAAAAAAGAACCAAAAAAAAGGTTTTGTATTTTTGATTCAAGTTGGCGACTTTTGGCTTTAGAGGCAGAGTCAGGTATCATTGCTGGCAATTTTCCTTTTCATCCCATTGACTTTGTTCAAAAAGAAAAAGATGAATTATATCGACAAATGCTTAAAAATCCTTCCAGAGAAATTTTAAATCAAACTTTAGAAATCACTGGTGCAGAAAAATGTTTTTTAGTCGTGAATCAAGAATGGCTCAAGTCAGAAATTTTTGATAAAATAAAAAAATTTTTAGGCGAACCAAGAATGATTGATAATGTCTATTTTTGGTACTATGAAAAATAGAAGAAT
>JAOACJ010000015.1 GCA_026417895.1 Patescibacteria group bacterium
AGATATGAACTTTGGCGAAATTAAGTTAATTAACACTTTATTGACAGAATGTGGAGAATTGGTTAAAATTTTAAGCGCCATCGTTCTTAAATGTAAAAAGTAATAATTTAGTCATTAGTTCCATTTATTATTTGGTAATTAGTAATTTATATTTTATTTAGTCATTAGTAATTAATATTTATTATTTCACATTCCGGCGTAGCTCAATGGTTAGAGCAACTGCCTGTTAAGCAGTGGGTTGCAGGTTCGAGTCCTGCCGCCGGAGTTTTTTTAAAAAAAACAAATTTTTGATATAATAGCAAGATGCAAAAATGGTTAGTTAAGAGGATAATTATTTTCTTTTTACTTTTTATTATTAGTCTATTTTTTATTTTTTTAAAATCTCAAAAAAACGCAATTCATCAGGCTTGTTTTAGAAATTACTGTTTTGAAGTGGAATTGGCGCGTACGCCTGCCGAACAAATGAAAGGATTAATGTTTCGTCGGAAGCTAGATCAAAATAAAGGAATGCTTTTTATTTTTGATCAAGAAGCTTATTATTCTTTTTGGATGAAAAACACCCTCCTGCCATTAGATATTATTTGGCTTAATCAGAATCAAGAGGTAGTTTTTATCAGTCATCAGAGTCAACCTTGCTTAGAAAATTTTTGTCCAATTATCACCCCAGAGAAAAAAGCTAAATATGTCTTAGAAATTAACGGAGGGATGGCAGAAAAGATGAATTTAAAAAATGGTGATCGGTTTATTTTTAAATTAAAATGATTTCTTCTTGACGGTTATTCTGTTTTTGTTAAAATTTATCAACTTGTCAATTTTAACTTTAAAAACTATGAAGTATAAAGTGAAAGTTGATAAAAATTGCTGTCTCGGTTGTGGTTCTTGTGTCGCCATTTGTCCGGAAAATTTTGAACTTGACGAAGAGGGGAAATCTCAGGTTAAAAATGAGGAGATTGAAGATTTAGGTTGCAGTCAGCAAGCAGCTGATGCTTGTCCGGCTAATTGTATCAAAATTGAAAAGATTGAATAAGTAACTTAAAATAACTTAAGTTAAAGATAACCATCAAAGATGAAAGAGATTTCTATTTTAATTGGCGGAATGGCCGGCGACGGAATTCGCCAGGGCGCCCATTTAATTGGCGAATTATTCAACGAGCTCGGCTACTGGCTTTTTATTTACGATGACTACCCTTCTTTGATCAGTGGTGGCCATAATTTTTCTGTTATCAGAGCAGCGGAAAAACAAATTTTTTCTCATCGAGAGAAAGTTGATTTTGCCATTGCTTTTAATGAAGAGACAGTGAAAAAACATCAAAAGAAGTGGAAAAAGGAAACAATTTTAATTTATGATTCAACAAATTTTAAAATTCAGCAGGGATATGGCTGTCCCTTTTTTAAAATCATTCAAGATTATTCTTTGCCTTCAGTAATGAAGAATACTATAGCACTTGGTTTTTTCGCCGGACTGTGCCAAATAAATTTTTCTTTAGTTCAAAAAGTTGTTAAGAAAATTATTGTCAAAAAAATTGACGAAAATATAAAAATAGCACAGGAAGGTTATGAGGAGGGGAGAAAAATTGAAAACAAATTCAATATAAAAAAATTAACACAGAAACCAAAAATCCTATGTACTGGTAACGAAGCAACAGCATTGGGTGCGAAACAGGCTGGTTTAAAAATTTATTTTGCCTATCCAATGACGCCAGTCACCCCGATTCTTCATTTTTTGGCCGCTCATCAAAAGGAATTTGGCGTTAAAGTCATTCAGCCAGAAAATGAAATTGCCGTTGCTTTAATGGCTGAAGGGGCGGCTTATACCGGAAAACGAACAATGGTTGGCACTTCTGGTGGTGGTTTTGCTTTGATGGTTGAATCTCTAAGCCTGGCTGGTCAAGCAGAAATTCCCCTTCTTTACGTCTATGGACAACGGCCAGGTCCTTCAACCGGTGTCCCGACTTACACCGCTCAAGCCGATCTTCAATTTGTTTTAAAAGCAGGTCATGGGGAATTTTCTCGTTTAGTTTTAGCGCCAAGTAATGTTGATGAAGCTTTTTATTTAACAGGTCTGGCTTTGAATTTGGCTTGGCGTTATCAAATACCAGCCGTCGTCCTAACTGATAAACATTTGGGCGAGAGTATTTTTTCTGCTACTTTTCAAAAAAATAAAGTTAAAGAAGAAAGACCAAAAATTTGGTCAGGGCGAGGAAAATATCAAAGATATCTTTCGACAAAAGATGGTATTTCTCCACTAGCCTTTCCTGGTGGTAAAGCAATTGTTAAATCAACTGGTTATGAACACAATGAATTTGGTTTGACTGTTGAAGAATCAGAACAAATTAAAAAAATGGTTGAAAAAAGATTAAAAAAACAGAAGACATTAGAGAAAGAATTAAAGAAGAGAAAAACCATTAATGTTTACGGAACTCGGCGAAGTAAAATTGCTTTACTGACCTGGGGTTCGACTACTGGCGTGGTGAGGGAAATTGGTGAAAAATTGGGTTTAAAAGTTATTCAACCTCTTTTCTTACAGCCCTGGCCAGTAGAAGATTTAAAAAAAGAGTTGAGAGGTGTCAAAAAAATTATTGATATTGAAATGAATACCACTGGCCAGTTGGCTGATTTATTAGATTCGTCCAGGATTGTCGTTAATCAAAAAATTTTAAAGTATGATGGCAGGCCATTTACTTTAGATGAGTTAGAAAATAAAATAAAAAAATTTCTATGAATCAAGAAAATCTAAGAACAGGGGCAATAAATACCTGGTGTCCCGGTTGTGGAAATTTTGCTTTACAAAATGCTTTAATTTCTGCTCTTGATGAATTAATTCAAGAAGGTTTCACTAAAGAAAACTTTGTTCTTGTTACTGGCATCGGTTGTCATGGAAAGATGGCTGACTATCTAAATCTCAATAGTTTCTATTCTTTACATGGTCGAGCTGTTCCAGTGGCAACAGGGATAAAATTAGCTCAGCCAAAACTGATTCCGATTGTCTGTGTTGGTGACGGCGATGTCTATAGTGAAGGTTTGGAGCATTTAATTTTTGCCGCCAAAAGAAATTCTGAAATTAAAGTTTTGGTTCATAATAATCGTGTTTTTAGTTTAACCACTGGACAATTTACACCGACATCGCCAAAGGGCTTTATTAGCAAATCAGCGCCACAGGGAAATATTGAGGAACCTTTAAATCCTATTGAATTAATGTTGGTCAGTGGTGCTTCTTTTGTCGCTCGTGGTTATGTCGGCAGAAGTGGTCATTTGAAAAATTTAATCAAAAAAGCCATTCTTCATCACGGCTTTGCTTTCATTGATATTCTTCAACCTTGTGTCGTCTATTTTAACACCTACAATTTTTATAATCAAAATATCTATGAACTAGAAGAAAAAGAGTTAGACAATTTTTCTCTGGCTCTAGAAAAGTCCCGCCAGTGGCGTTACCAAAATTCAGGTCAAATTCCTATTGGTCTCTTTTATCAAAAAGAAAGACCCACATTTGAAGAAGAAATTTTGAAAGAATAAAAAAATATTTTAGATATCTATTAAAAAAATTTTTTTATTTCTAAATATGGTTATTGAAATATTTGACTTTATCACTTTTTTGTGATAGAATTAAAAGTCAAAAGCGGGGTAGAGCAGTGGCAGCTCGCCAGGCCCATAATCTGGAGGTCGTGGGTTCGAATCCCACCCCCGCAACCAGGCAGGGTAGCTCAGTGGTAGAGCAACGGATTCATAATCCGTCTGTCATGGGTTCGAATCCCATCCCTGCTATTTTTTTTATTTAACCTTGTGGATAACTTCCCTTGTTTTTTTCATCTTAAGTAGTATGATAGTGTATGATGATTTAATCCTTTATCTAAGCAGTTTATGAGGAGACAACGATTAACAATTACCATGAAAAAAGATCTCATTAATCTTTTAGACAAACAAATTGATAGGGAAAAATTAAGAAATCGTTCTCAGGCTATTGAATATTTTCTTTCCCAATTACTTTTGCCGAAAGTGACAAAAGTCTTAATTTTGGCTGGCGGTGAAGGGGTTAAATTCAGACCCCTTACCTACGAAATGCCAAAAGCTCTAATTCCAATAAAAGAAAAACCACTTTTAGAATATACCTTAGAAAATTTGAAAAAATATAACTTTTCTGAAATTGTCATTTCTATTGGTCATCTTGGGCGAAAAATAAAAGAATATTTTAAAGATGGGAAAAAATTTGGTTTAAATATATCCTATTTAGTCCAAGAGAAAAAGACACCGGGTACTGCTCAACCAGTTAAACAGGCTGAAAAAATTTTAAAGAATGAAACTTTTTTCTTAATTTATGGCGATGTTTTGGCTGAAATTGACTATCAGGATCTTTTAAATTTTCATCAATCTCATCATGGCATAGTGACAATGGCTTTAGCCTCAGTTGATCGGCCAAGTGATTGGGGGGTTGCAGAAATGCGAGGCAATTTAATTACTAATTTTCTAGAAAAACCAAAAGAAAAAATCCGTTCCCACTTAGTCAATGCTGGAATTTTTGTTTGTCAGCCAGAAATTTTTCGGTACCTGAGAAAAAATTCAGAACGCTTAGAGAAAGATGTTTTTCCAATTTTGGTTCGTGAGAAAAAACTTTATGGTTATCCATTTGAAGGTGAATGGGCGGATCTTTCCACTCCAGAGATTTACGAAGAAGTTTTGAAAAATTTTCAATATTGTTTTTAAAAAAAAATTAAATAAGGAAGAAAAAATATGAAAAGAATTGTAATTTTGGCCGGCGGGAGTGCTGGTCATCAAATAGCTAAATCTCTGAAAAAAGATCATTTCATAAATTCATTTAAGTTTTCTTTCATCGTTAATACTTCAGATGACGGCGGACACAGCGGAGAAATCAGGCAAAAATACAGCATCATTCCGCCCGGTGACTTGCTGAAAGTTATATGTGCTTTTCTTTCTCCGAAAATCGCAAGAAGGTTGACAAACAGAGACTCAAAAGGAAGGGTGAAGGGAAACTTGATATTGACAGAATTTCTGATGAATTATGGTATACCAGCAGGAATTAAAAAATTTACTGATTCATTTGGTGGTTTACCAAGAAACGTGTCTATTCTTCCGGTGACCGATTGTCCGACCACTTTCTGTTTAAGAACAAGAGAAAAAAAGAAAATATATAAAGGACAGTGGAAGGTAATTTTCTCTTCACCGACAGAAAAGAGAAGGGGTGATTTTTTTCTTGAACCCAGGGTTCAGATTCTACCTGTCGTCCGAAATGAAATTAAAAAATCAGATGCAGTGGTGATAGCGCCGAGTTCGGTCCTCTATTCGATTTTACCAATTTTACTTGTATCGGGAATGAAAAAGATTCTTCAAAATAAAAAAATCATCTGGTTTGTTCCTCTTTTTTGTTTACCTACAGAACCAAAACGACAAACTTTCGAATTTTATCTATCTCTTCTAGTTCGCTATGGAAAACAGCCCGATGTTGCGGTAATAAATAACAGAGAAATTTCCAAGAACATTCTTCAGTTATATGAAAAAAAAGGATTTACTGTAGTCTCGCCAACCTCACCAACTTGTTCCTTAACCATTCATTTCATTTACAAAGATTTAATTCCTAATCCCGATGACGTTTCTCGAGAGGAGCCGAAAATTATGAATTTTGATTTTAACGGAATCTCATTTTCAAGGTTTTTTATTCCTATTAAACACGACTATAAAAAGATAAATAAAATTTTAAAAGAGATCATCTAAAAAGATGGTCTCTTCTTTTTTTTATTTCCAATTATTTTAAATATTTTAAAATCGAATTTATATAATTGACAAACTTTCTTTTTGGGATTAAATTTTTAAAATCAAAATAAGATTCATCTAACTCTCTTTTCTTTAAAATTTTTTTTAAAGGACAAACATCAACAAAAAAATTACCCCTTTCCTTTTTAATAATTGGTGTCCAACCAAATTTTTTTTCGGAAAGTAAATTAACGGCTTTTTGTCCAAGACCGACAGCCAATTTTTTGTCAATTTCAATTGCCCTTCCTGACTGTAGCCAATTGCCAGGAATGATAATTTTCGTATCAATACCTAATCTTTTTTTTATCTCGATTCGTAAATTCCAAGCCTTTAATTCATGTCTTATGACCTTATATCCATCTTTTTGATCATCGAGAAGACCTTTTATTTTATCGCCAAGGAAAGCCTCCTTACTCATCACCACTACAGCAGAGCTATTATTTTTTTTATATCGTCGAAAAATTATTTTGATTACCCGATCGATGTCGACATATCGTTCCGGTGGGATAATTATATCAGCCTGACCGAGATAACTGGTGGCCGCAAGCCAGCCTACTTTTTCACCCATCACTTCAATTATAAAGATTCGAGAAAGAGCATGGGCCGCATCTCTGATTTCTTTAACAAAATTAATTAACTTAAAAGCAGCGGTAGGAAACCCTGGCGTCCAATAAGTTTCTGATAGATCGTTATCAATAGTTTTAGGGACACCAACTATTGGTAATTTTTCTTCTTTAAAAATTTTATAGGCTGTACCTAAGGTATCGTTTCCGCCAATTGCTATTAAGTAATCTATTTTTTGCTTTTTAAAATTATTTTTTAAGTTTTCGAGTCCATTTTTTAATTCGTAAGGATTAGTTCTTGAGGATTTTAAAAATACCCCCCCTTTTTCTTTTATTCTTCTTTCGTCAAAACTATTCAATGGAATTATTTTTCCTTGATTAGAGAGACATTGCCAACCTTCAAGGCCGCCCCAAATGTTTGCCTTCAATTTTTTGGCTCTCTTGATTACGCCGTAAAGAGTTGGATTTAAAGAAGGGGAAAGGCCACCGCCAGTAAAAACAAGAACTTTTTTATTTTTTAAATTCATAATTTTCTAAAATGCCGGGAGAGGGATTCGAACCCTCACGACCTTGCGGTCACAGCATTTTGAGTGCTGCGCGTCTACCAACTCCGCCATCCCGGCTTAGCTTTATTTTAAAATTAAAAAAATCTCTTGTCAAATTTAGTAAATAGGATATAATCGAATCATATTGAAATGTTAATCTACCAACCGCCAATCCATAAAATAAGTCCTTCGCTATTTGTCCAATTAGCATCCTATTTGTAGATTTGTTTTATATGAAGATCATTTCTATTGTCAATCAAAAGGGCGGAACCGGCAAGACAACAACAGTTTTAAATCTTTCGTCTTGTCTTGCCAATTTTGGTCAAAAAGTTTTAGTGATTGATTTAGATCCGCAGGCGAACACCACCTCTGGTTTTGGAGTTAATAATTTTCAAAAGACAATTTACGAGATCCTTTCTCAAGAGGCTTCTTTATTAGAAAGCCTGGTGAAAATTAAAGAAAATCTTTTTTTAATTCCTGTTAACGAATCTTTGGCTGGTGCTAATATTGAATTAGTGAGTGAAAAAGATCGCGAATTTAAATTAGCCAAAATTTTAGAACCATTACCACTTGATTTCGATTTTGTTTTTATTGATACGCCGCCTTCTTTGGGTCTCTTGACGATCAACAGTTTAGTTGCCTCACAATTTTCTTTAATTCCTGTCCAAGCTGAATATTTTGCCCTTGAAGGTTTAGGCCAGCTCATCAATACAATCAATCTAATTAAAGAAAGTTTAAATCCTAAACTTGAGATTTTGGGAGTTGTGATTACTATGTATGATGAAAGAGCACGCCTCGCGCAAGAAGTTTTGTTTGAACTTTATAAGAATTTTCCCTTTCGAATTTTTCGGACAGTGATTCCCCGTTCAATTAAATTAGCTGAGGCACCAAGTTTTGGACAAACAATTTTTGAATACGCGCCAAATTCAAAGGCGGCAAAGGCTTATCGGCGACTAGCTATAGAATTTTTACATTATAATTAATCATTAATTTTTGCTTATGCCCTTAGGTCGTGGTTTAGATTCATTAATTCCGAGAAAAAAAATTACTTTACCTGCAAAAAAAGAAGAAGTAATCTCAGAAATCCCCCTTTCTGCTATTCGTTCTAACCCGTATCAACCAAGAGATGTTTTTGATGAACAGGCAATGGAAGAATTGGTTAATTCGATTCGGGAACATGGTATTCTTCAACCGTTGGTAGTGAATAAAATTTCTGACGATTTGTATGAATTGATTGCCGGCGAACGGCGATTACGTGCGGCTAAAATTTTAAATTTAGAAAAGGTACCAGTGATTATTCGTTCGGCTGATGAAATCAAAAAGTTAGAATTATCTTTAATTGAAAATCTCCAAAGAAAAGACTTAAATCCGATGGAAAGGGCGAGGGCTTATCAACGTTTAATTGATGAATTTAACTTAACCCAAGAAGAAGTGGCAAGAAAGATTGGTAAAGCAAGGGCGACAGTGGCCAATACCTTACGACTTCTTAGTCTGCCGCCGATGATTCAGAGGGTCTTGGAAGAAGAGAAGATTACCGAAGGCCATGCCAAAGTTTTACTTTCCTTAGATTCTCCAGAGAAGCAAGAAGCGATGCTTAAAAGAATTTTGGGCACCGGTATGACCGTCCGAGAGACAGAGCAACTCATTGTTTCTAAAAGAAAAAAACCGATTTTCAAAGATCAAGTTTTGCGTCTTAAAGAAGAGAGGCTTCAGGAAGCACTTGGCACAAAAGTGACTATTAAAAAACGTGGACAAAGAGGGAAAATTATTATTGAATTTTATTCAGAAAAAGATTTGGAAAATTTAATCAAAAAACTCTCCTTATAAAGATAAACAAACTCAATTTCTCTATACAAATTTATAAAAAATTATCTTACAAAAGAAATTTCTTTTTCGCATTTCTAGGGATATCAAAAATTACTATTCGTCATTTTTATCCTTGGGACTCTGCCATGAAGCAAAATCACATTCGGGCCATTTTGAGCAAGTATAAAAAAACCTTCCCTTTTTAGTTCTCTTTTTGACCACTTGCCCCTCTCCACATTTTGGGCATTCTATTAAATCATTACCGTCATTAATCGGTTGAAGCGATTTAGTAAATTTACATTCAGGAAAACCAGAACAGGCTAAAAACTTGCCAAAACGAGAAAATTTAACTAACATTAATCTGCCACATTTTTCACAAACTTGATCAGTTTTCTCATCAATTGGTTTTTGCTGGACAATTTCTTTTTCTTTTTCTTCTAACTCCTTTTTAAATGGCCAATAGAAATCGCTGATCATTTTTTGCCATTTTTCTTTACCTTCGGCAATTTTATCTAGCCTTTCTTCCATTGTGGCCGTGAATTGATAATCAACAATCTTCGGAAAATGTTTAACTAAAAGATCATTAACGCGACAACCAATTTCTGTCGGAATAAGCCGACCATTTTCTTTTTGGAGATAATTTCTTTCAAAAAGGGTTGAAATAATTGGCGCGTAAGTTGATGGTCGGCCAATGCCATACTTTTCTAAAACTTTAACCAATCCAGCTTCTGAATATCTGGCTGGTGGTTCGGTAAAATGTTGGTTCGACTCCAAGTTTAATAAATCTAATTTTTCATCTTTATTGACATCCGGCAAAATTACTTCATCAATTTTTATTGGATAAACATCTAGCCAACCAGCGAATTTGATTTGACTTCCTGTTGCTTTAAAATAATGATTAGCTATTGATTTTTTTTTAGCCAAAACATCGATCGTCATCGTCTTAATTCTAGCTTCGGCCATTTGACAAGCTAAACTCCGTCGCCAAATGAGATCATAAATTTTAAACTGTTCTTTAGTTAAATAATTTTTGATTTGATCTGGTTGACGATAGATACTCGTCGGTCGGATAGCCTCGTGGGCTTCCTGAGCAATTTTTCTTTTTGTTTGATAAAAGCGAAAAGTAGGTGGCTTATAGGTTGTATCAAAATTTTTTTGAAGATAATTTCTGGTTTCTTTTAAAAATTTTTCCGATAAATTAAAAGAATCAGTTCTTATATAAGTAATTAAACCAACCAAACCTTCTTGGCCCAACTTCACACCTTCATAGAGTTGTTGAGCGACCATCATCGTTTTTTTTGTTGAATAACCAAAGCGGCGATTAGCCACTTGTTGCAGGGTTGAAGTAGTAAATGGTGGTAGGGGGGGCTTAGAGATTTCTTTTTCTCTTATTTCATTAACTAAGTAGATGGCATCTTTCAAATTTTTAACAATTTCTTCTGCTTCTTTTTTTGTCTTGATAGTAAATTTATCTAATTTTTTCTTACCAATCTTATATAATTTTGCCTTAAATTCATTTGGTATTTGAGATTGAGGTTTGAGTATTTTTAATTTCCGCAATACCGCGAAAATAGTGTAGTACTCTTGTGGGATAAACGATTCTCTTTCTCTTTCTCGCTCAACAATTAGACGAAGAGCAACTGACTGGACGCGTCCAGCAGAAAGTCGTCGAGCAATTTTCCTCCAGAGAAGAGGAGATAAACTATAACCAACAAGACGATCTAAAATTCTTCTTGCTTGCTGAGCTTCAACTAAATTCAGATCAATTTGGCGAGGATTTTTGATGGCTTCTAAAACTGCTTCCTTGGTAATTTCATGAAAAGCAATTCTTTGACATTTTGTTTCTTTTTTTAGAACTTCATCGAAAATAATTTTTAAATGCCAAGCGATAGCTTCGCCTTCTCGGTCTTCATCGGTAGCAAAATATATTTCTTTGGCTTGACTCGCCTTTTTTTTGAGTTGATTAACAATTTTTTTCTTTTTAACAGGAATGATGTATTGAGGAGTAAAATCTCTTTCGATCTCAATACCTAACCTGCTTTTCGGCAAATCTCTGACATGACCATTACATGATTCAATAATAAAATCTTTCCCTAAAAATTGGGAAATAGTTAGCGCCTTGGTTGGTGATTCAACGATAATTAATTTCATAGATTTAAAATAAAATTACCACCGCCGAGATTTTTTATTTTTTCTCTAATTTCCATAATAGAGAGAGTGGCTGAAACCTGGCTCGGTGTTAGACCACTTTTTCTAATTAGTTCATCGATATGAATTGGTTCTTTTGATAAATACTTGAGTAAAATTTCTTCTTCTTTTGTTTCGGGTTTAATTTCTCTTTGTCTCAAAAGAAATTCTAGATTGAAAGATTCTAAAATATCAGTTGCCTTAGTCACTGGTTTAGCGCCTAATTTAATTAGCCAATTACAGCCGGCTGAATTTGGGGAGTAAATATTACCAGGGACAGCAAAGACTTCTCGATTTTGATCTAAAGCAGAACGAGCAGTGATTAAGGCACCACTTTCCATCGGCGCTTCAATAACCAAGGTACCAAGCGATAAGCCAGAGATGATGCGGTTACGCATCGGAAAAGTATAGCGAGTTGGAGATGTGCCAATTGGATATTCAGAAATAATTGCTCCACCAGCAGCAATAATTTTTCTTGCTAATTCTTTATGAATTGAAGGATAAAGAGTTTTTTCATCAAGACCACCGCCTAGCACAGCTATTGTTCGTCCTCCTTCTTTTAGTGTAATTTTATGAACTAAACCATCAATACCCAGAGCCAATCCAGAGATAATGGTTAGACCAACTCGGACTAGGTCTCTGACTAATCCCTCGACTACTTCGCGACCGTAAAAACTCATTTTTCTTGTTCCGACCACTGCTAAGGGGTAATTTTCTTCTCTTTTTAATTCACCCTTGTAATATAAAATAGCCGGTGGATCATAAATTTCTTTAAGAAGTTTGGGATAATTTTTATCCTTAATCGTGATAATTTTTATTTTTTCGTCTTCTAATTTTTGCCATTCCTTTTCAGGGTTGATTGTTTTTCGCCATTTAACAAATTCTTGGACAATTTCTTGTTCGAGGCCAGCCTGTATCAATTCAGAATTATTCGCTTCGAAGGCCATTTTCATTGTCGGAAAATAATCGGCAATTTTTTTTAATCTCTTCGCCTCAAATTTTAAAAAAAGAGCTAAGGTATTCCAATAAATTAAATCATGATTCGAGCTTTGGTCACCAGTGATTGATTTAGTTGATGACATATAATTTTATTATTATGATAAGATAAAGAAGAAAGTCAATACTTAGTTTGTAATAAAAATGTTAAACTGATAATTTTCACAGTATTTTCTTTATCATTTTTATGATAGAATAAATTCAAGATATGGATTTATCTCAATTCAAAAAAGTTCATTTTATTGGTATTGGCGGCATTGGCGTTTCAGCGGTGGCAAAAATGATGATTCTTTTGGGTAAAAAGGTTTCCGGTTCTGATTTATTCGCCTCAGAAATTACTGATGATTTAAAAAGGGAAGGGGCAAAGATTTTTATTGGGCATCAAAAAGAAAATCTAGCTAAAGATATTGATTTAGTAATTTATTCACCGGCTGTGCCGGAAGATAATATAGAAAGAAAAAGGGCGAGAGAATTGGAGATTTTATCATTTTCTTACCCAAAATTTTTAGGCAAACTTTCAAAAAATTATTTTACCATTACTGTTTCAGGAACACATGGCAAAACTACCACCACTGCTTTAATCGGTTTAATTTTAGAAAAAGCCGGCCTTGATCCAACTGTGGTGGTTGGTTCAAAAGTTAATAATTTTCAAGAAGGTAATTTTCGTTTTGGCAAAAGTAAATATCTTGTTGTTGAAGCCTGCGAGTGGAGAGCGCATATGTTGAATTTTCGGCCACAAATAATTGTCTTGACTAATTTAGAAGAAGACCATTTAGATTATTATAAAAATCTTGACGATATTATTTTCCATTTTCAGAAATATATTGACCAAATGTCAGGTGATGGAAAAATTATTTTGAATATTGATAATGAAAATTTATTTAAAAGACTTTTACCTCATCGCAAAGTTGTTAGTTATGGTATCAAAAAACCGGCTGATGTAGTGGCGAAAAATATTAAAATTATTTCTGGTTTTCAGGAGTTTGATTTAATAGTTGACTCTAAAGTGCATCATCTAAGACTAAAAGTGCCAGGAATCTTTAATATTTATAATGCTTTGGCGGCTTCAACCGCTGCCTTAAGTTTAGGAATTAAATTAGAAATTATTAGAGAAGTTTTAGAAAATTATTCTGGCTGTTGGCGGCGTTTTGAAGTTAAAGATTTTAAAATTGAAAATTTAAAATTGAAAATTATTTCTGATTATGCTCATCATCCAACAGCTATTCAAGAGACAATTCAAGCCGCTCGCGAATTCTATCCGAATAAAAGAATTTTTGTTATTTTTCAGCCACACCATCATCATCGGACCAAGGTTCTTTTTGATGATTTTGTGAAAAGTTTTGATAGAGTGGATTTGGCTATTATTTCTGAAATTTATGGAGTGGCCGGTCGAGAGAAAAGTGCGGATCAAAACATTAGTTCAAAAGATCTAGTCAAGAAAGTAATTGAAAGAACTGGTAAAAAAATTATCTATACTAGAAACTTAGAGGAAACGAAAAAACTTATTTTAAAAAATATCCAGCCCAACGATGTTATTTTAATTATGGGGGCTGGTGATATCTATACAATTATTGATCAATTGATAAAATAGAAAAGATGCTTGAAGGGGTAAGAGTTAAAAAATTAAAAATTATTAAAGACGAGCGTGGTTTTTTAATGGAAATTTTAAGATCTGATGAAAAATTCTTTCAGAAATTTGGGCAGGTCTATTTAACTTTTTGTAAATATGGCATCGCCAAAGCCTGGCATTATCACAAACTTCAAGATGACTACTTTGTTTGTTTAGAAGGAAAAGCGCTTATTGGATTGTATGATCACAGAAAAAATTCCAAGACGTATGGCCAGACAGCTAGATTTATCTTATCGGCCCCACAGGAAAGAGGGAGACATCTTGTTTTAAGAATCCCGAGAGGTGTTGTTCACGGTTTTACTGCTTTAACCAAAAACGGGGCAAAAATTTTAAATCTACCGACTAAAGTTTATAATTACAAAAATCCCGACGAATATCGAATGCCATGGCAGACAAAAGAGATTCCATTTCGCTGGCCAAGCTTTGTCCGGAAAGGAGGGTAAGGAACCTTAAACTATAAACTATAAACTATAAACTATGCGCATTTTCATTACTGGTGGTGCTGGCTATATTGGTAGCCACATTGTTAAGGAGTTGTTAAAAGAAAAACATCAACTTTTTATTTATGATAATTTATCAAAAGGTCATCGCCAGGCAATTCTTGGTGGTTTTTTTATTAAAGGTGACTTAAAAGATAAAAATAAGTTAGATCAAATTTTAAAAAAATATCAACCAAAAGTTACTATTCATCTAGCTGGTTTTATTGAAGTAGGTGAATCAATGTTAAAACCAGAAAAATATTTTCAAAATAATGTTTTAAACGGTTTGAATCTCTTGGAGGCGATGATTAAAAATAAAATTAAATTTATTATTTTTTCTTCTTCAGCGGCCGTTTATCAACCGCAAAAACTTCCTTTGAAAGAAAATAGTCCTTTAAAACCAACTAATGTTTATGGTCAGACCAAATATCTTTTTGAAAAACTTTTAGCCTGTTTTGAGAAAAATTATGGTTTAAAATTTATTTCCTTGCGTTATTTCAACGCCGCCGGAGCCGATCCTTCTGGCAGAATTGGCGAAGACCATTGTCCAGAAACCCATCTCATTCCTAATATCTTGAAAGTTGCTTTAGGCCAAAAAAGATATTTTAAGATTTTTGGCGACGACTATCCAACGCCAGATGGAACCTGTATTCGCGATTATATTCATGTCAATGATTTAGCACAAGCCCATATTTTGGCTTTGAAATTTTTAATTAAAAATAAAAAAAGTAAAATTTACAATTTAGGCAGCGAAAAAGGATTTTCGGTTAAAGAGGTTTTAGAGAAATGTCGGCTAATCACTCAGCAAAAGGTTCCCGCTAAAGTGAGGGCAAGACGAATAGGTGATTCGCCAATTTTGATTGCTAGCTCAACGAAGATAAAAAAAGAGCTTGGTTGGCAGCCAAAACACTCTGATCTAGAAACAATTATTAAAACGGCCTGGCAATTTTATCAGAATTACCCTTTTGGCTACAAAAAGTAATAAAATTTAGCCTGTGGATAACTTTTTTTAGCACTCTTGACTAGGGAGTGCTAATCCTTTTATAATAAAAAAAGATAAAAAATACAACTTAAAAATACAAAGATAAATAAAGCCCACAATTGATCTGATTTATATGACCAATATTCAGTCTTTAAATAAACGTAAAAAGAATGTTTTAAAAAAAATCGTAGAAGAATATATTAAAAAAGCGAAACCAATTAGCTCTGGCTTTCTTGCCAAAAAAGACTTCCCTCAACTCAGTTCAGCTACTGTCCGCAATGAAATGTTTGATTTAGCAAAAAGGGGTTTTCTTTTTCAACCTCATACCTCGGCTGGGAAAATACCAACCATTCAGGCTTTTAAATTTTTTCTTGCAAATTTTCTCAGCGAAAAAGAAATTAGTGACCGAATTAAAAAAAGATTTCTAGAGATTAAAAATAAAATTTCTGAATCGAGAAAAAAAATCAAAGAATTAGCTAAGGAATTGGCCCGGCAAACTAAAGGAGCGGTGATTGTTGCTTTTGATAAAGATGATTATTTCTATACTGGTCTAAGTTATCTTTTTTCCCAACCAGAATTCAACAATATTTCTTTCGTTCACAATCTTTCTGAAGTTATTGACCATCTTGATCGGGTAATGAGCAATATTTTTGATCAGATTAAGGGGAGAGAAATTTTTATCGGAGAAGACAGTCCTTTTGGTGACAAATGCGGAGCTATTTTTGATCGATTAGAAATTGATGATAAGAAAATTATTCTGGGCCTTTTAGGACCTTTAAGGATGGACTATAATAAAAACTTAAGTCTAATGAATTTATTAAAAAAGATTTTATGATTTTTCAAAAAAAAGAAGAAATCAATAAATTAAAGGAGGAGGTCGAGTATTTAAAAAAAGAGATTGAAGAATTAAGAAAACAAAATAAAGAATATTTAAACGGTTGGCAGAGGGCTAAGGCAGATTATCTTAACCGAGAAAGAGAAATTGAGAGAGAAAGAAATGAATGGTTTGAATTTGCCAATTTAAACCTGATTTTAGAAATTTTACCCATTTACGAACACTTCAATCAGGCCTTAGAGCATCAAAATAAAAATGAAGATTTTATTAAAGGCCTTGAACAAATAAAGAAACAATTTGAGGATTTATTTAAAAAATTAGGCGTAGAGAAGATAAAGACGGTTGGCGAGAAATTTAATCCAGAATTTCATGAAGTGGTGGAAAAAAGAGATGATGGCGATGAAATTATTGAAGAAATTAGTCCAGGCTATACAATAAACAATAAAGTCATTAAGGTAGCAAAAGTTGCGATTGGTAAAAGAAAAAATTTGGACGAAGAAATGACTGAATAAAATTTACTAAAGGTCGATTTAATATAATTTCAAATTATTAATTTTAAGTTATTAATTTAAAACCTATGGCATTAATTCCCTGGCGTCCTTGGCTTTGGCGGCCTTGGGAAGATATAGAAAGGCTGTTTGAAGATTGGAAAGAAGAATGGCCAGAAATTCGGGCAGCAGAATTTATTCCACCGGTTGATATTTATGAGAAAGGGGGTAATTTGGTTGTAGAGACTCCAATTACTGGCGTCGATCCGGAAAAGATTGAAGTTTTGGTTGAAAACAACAACCTAATTTTGAAAGGAAAGAGTGAAAAGAAATCGGAGGTAGAAGATAAGAATTATTACCGCAAAGAGGTGCGTTATGGAAGTTTTTATCGAGCTATTGGTTTGCCAACTAAGGTGATTGGTGATAAAGCGGAGGCAACGTATGAAGATGGTCTTTTAAGAATTACCATTCCCAAGGCAGAAGAAGTCAAGGAGAAAAAAATTAAAATTAAAATTAAAAAATCCGCAAAAAAATAATAATTAACTTGCGGACTACTCCGTTTTTTAGCGGAGTAGGGGCAAGTTAATTATTCTGTAATTTTACTACCATTTCCAAAAGAAAATGGTAGATTGAGGGCAAAAATATGAGCAAAATTATTGGCATTGATCTAGGTACTTCAAATTCAGCGGCCGCTTATATTGAAGCCGGTCGACCTAAAATGATTCCTTCGGCTGAAGGAACAACTTTAGTCGGAGGTAAAGCTTTTCCTTCTGTAGTTGCTTTTACGAAAGATGGAGAACTGTTAGTCGGCGAACCTGCGCGTCGACAGGCGGTTGCTAATCCTGAAGGAACAATTACAGCAGCGAAAAGAAAAATGGGCACAGATTTTAAATATAAAATTTTTGGTAAAGAATATACACCACAGCAAATTTCTGCCTTCATCCTGCAAAAAATCAAAAAGGATGCAGAATTATATTTAGGTGATAAAGTAGAAAAAGCAGTCATTACCGTCCCAGCTTATTTTGACGACAGTCAAAGACAGGCGACCAAAGATGCCGGCGCCATTGCCGGTCTAGAGGTAATTAGGATTATTAATGAACCGACGGCGGCGGCATTGGCTTATGGTTTGGATAAAGTTCAGGAAAAAGATCAGCAAGTTTTGGTTTTTGATTTTGGTGGTGGTACTTTAGATGTGACGATTATGAATTTTGGCGGTGGAGTCTTTGAAGTTCTTTCAACTTCAGGTGATACCCAGTTGGGTGGTACCGATATGGATAACATATTGATTGATTATATTGTTGAGGAATTCAAAAAAACTGAAAATATTGATTTAAGGAAAGATAAGATGGCTATGCAGAGAATTCGTGAAGCAGCCGAAAAAGCAAAAATTGAACTTTCTTCTGTTTTAGAAACAGAAATAAATTTACCCTTTATTACAGCCACTTCTGAAGGACCAAGACATCTTTTGATGAAGATTACACGAGCAAAATTGGAGAATTTAGTTAGACCAGTTATTGAGAGATGTCGTGGGCCATTAGAGCGGGCCTTGGCAGATGCAAAATTAACACCTCAGGATATTGAAAAAATTATTTTAGTTGGTGGACCAACAAGAATGCCAATTGTTCAGAAATTTTTGGAAGATTATTTTGGGCCAAAAATTGAGCGCGGCATTGACCCAATGGAATGCGTAGCAATGGGTGCGGCTATTCAAGCAGCAGTTTTAGCCGGTGATACAGAAGTTAAAGAGGTTCAGTTGCTTGATGTTACACCCTTGACCTTAGGGATTGAAACTTTGGGTGGGGTTATGACGCCTCTGATTGAAAGAAACACGACAATTCCGACCTCAAAGAGTCAAATTTTTTCCACCGCGGCTGATAATCAAACCTCAGTGGAAATTCATGTTTTACAAGGTGAACGACCGATGGCTCAAGATAACCGAACCTTAGGTCGGTTTATTTTAGACGGTATTCCGCCAGCGCCACGTGGTGTACCACAGATTGAGGTGACTTTTGATATTGATGCTGATGGAATTTTAACCGTTAGAGCTAAAGATAAGGCGACAAATAGAGAGCAACACATTGTCATTCGAGATTCTAAAGCCCTTTCTAAAGAAGAGATTGAAAGAATGAAAAAAGAAGCCGAGAAATTTGCTGCTGAAGATAGGAAAAAGAAAGAATTAATTGATCTAAAAAATCAAGCCGATGCTTTAATTTATAGTGCTGAAAAAACATTAAGAGATTTTGCTGGCAAAATTAAAGAAGAGGATAAGAAGACGATTGAGGAGAAAATTGCCGAATTAAAAAAAGTAACAACCGGCAACGAAATGGAATTAATTAAAAAATCAATGGACGAACTTTCACAAGCCATTCAAAAAATTGGCATGGAATTATATAGAGAACAAGCCCAGCAAAGATCTTCAGAAACGGGCGAAAAAAAAGAAGAAAAAAAAGATGAGGGACCGATTGAGGGAGAATATGAAGAAAAATAAAAAATTAGATCCCAAATGTAATGTCAATGTAAAGAAAATGAAATAATTTTAGATTTTGGTTTGTCATTTTGATTTTTGCATTTTGTATTTTTGATTATTATTGTGTCCCAATCTTCAACAATTAAGACTTTTATTTTTATCACCCTGCTTTTAATTTTTGCTTTTTTGTTTTGGCAGAAATTAGCCTTTGTTTATCTTCAAAGAAATTTAAACCTGTCTTCCTTACTTTGGTTAGGGGCGTGGTTTTTGTTCTTTCTGATTTTTCTTTTATTTTTTTCTCTTTTAGTTGAATCAAAGTTACTGATTTTGGTTGTCTATTTTTTGACTTTGACAATTTTCTTCTGCTTTTTTTCTTTTCATTATGCTTTACTCATTGGTTTAGCGATCCTTTTTTTAATTTTTATTCTTAGCCGTGCCTTAATGCAAAAAGAAAGAAACAATCATCTGAAAATTTCCATAATTCAAATTTTTAAAAAGGGCTTACCTTTGATTTTAACTTTTTTTGCTCTTTTTTTCGCCCTTTTAAGTTATTTTTATCCCCTCATTAAAATTGATCAGAAGGGTATCAGTTTATCACCGCAGATTTTAGAATGGCTGCTTCAGCCCTTGACTAAAAATACCGGCAATCTTCTGCCGTTTTTTGAGCCAGAAATGACCATTAACGAAACAATTGCCATGACCATAGCAATGCAAAAACCAGATTTAAGCAAACTTTCGCCAGAGATTCTTAAAAAATTCCAGGGGAGAAAAATAACGGAAATTAATCCAGAGGAACTTTTAAAAGATCCGGAAGTCGTTGCCATTTTAAAAAACCAGGCTAAAAAAATTGATCCACTGACGGTTATTCAGCAAAGAAACGAATTAGCTAAAAATTTAGGTTTAGAATTAAAGGGAAATGAAAAAATAGCTGAAATTATTAATCAAATAGCTAGTAAAAAACTGAATAATTTACTCGGTCCTTACCTCAAATATTTACCCATCATTTTCGCCCTTTTAACCTTCTTTCTTTTGAAAATTATTTTTGTTCCATTTTCTTGGTTGGTGATAGGAATGAGTTTATTATTTTTTCAAATCCTTTTAATTTTCCGCCTTGTGCGTATTGAAAAAGTGATGAAAGAGGGAGAAGATGTAAGGTTATAAATTGCTAATAATAATTCGATTGAAAAAATATGATCTCTTTCAGATTATTCAGATTATTGGTTTACTATTCAATTTCATTGGCACAATTTTATTATTGACATCCAACTTACAGATGGAAGAAGATAGAGAAACTGGTATTACATTTTTTAAACAAAATAAAAAATTATCTTTTATTGGCATTTTATTTTTGGCATTTGGTTTTCTTCTTCAAATAATTTATTCTTTTCTCGTTTTAAAATAAAAAATGAAAAATAAAGAAAAGATTCTCTGTAGTGCCTGTCTGTTAGGAATTAAATGTCGATACGATGGGAAAAGTAAAAAGAATAAAAAAGTTTTAGCTTTAGCAAAAAAGATAACTTTGATTCCGGTTTGTCCAGAACAATTGGGTGGCTTATCAACACCAAGAGAACCAGCCGAGATAAAAGGAAAGAAAGTGATAACCAGATCAGGCAAAGATATAACAGATATTTTTTAAAAGGCGCCAAAGAAGTTTTGAAAATTACTCAATTACTCGGCATCAGAAAAGCCATTTTCAAACAATGTAGTCCATCTTGTGGTTGTGGTCAAATTTATGACGGTAGTTTTTCGGATAAAATTATTAAAGGTGATGGCGTAACGACCAAATTATTAAAGAAACATAATATCAAAATAATTTCCGAAGAAGATTTATAAAAACGACACTCTTATATTCTTAAAAAGGTTGGAATGTTCTAAGATCAATAAAAACTTGAGGAAGGTCTAGTGAAATAAAATTCTAATATTCTACAGAGTAAAATATGAGTATTATTGAAGTCAATGGACTGACAAAAAATTTTAAAGATTGTATAGCTGTTGATAATATTTCTTTTAGTGTTGAGAAAGGAGAAATTTTTGCTTTTCTTGGGCCGAATGGTGCCGGCAAGACGACAACAATTAAAATATTAACAACCTTACTTAGACCAAGTTCAGGCCAAGTTATTATTAATGGTAATGATGTTATAAAAAATCAATCAGACACAAGACAAGCCTTTGGTATTGTTTTTCAAGATCCAAGTTTAGATGACGAACTGACCGTCTATGAAAATATGTATTTCCACGCTGTTTTATATGGTATGCCAAAAAAAATTTATCAGCCACGAATTGAAGAACTTTTAAAATTTGTTGAATTATGGGATCGTCGAGATGAATTAGTTAAAAATTTTTCTGGCGGTATGAAGCGTCGTTTGGAAATCAGTCGTGGTCTTCTCCATCACCCCAAGATTATTTTTTTAGATGAGCCAACACTCGGTCTTGATCCGCAAACTCGTCAGCACATATGGGCTTATGTTAAAAAAATCAATCAAGAAGAGGGGATCACTATTTTTTTTACCACTCACTATATGGAAGAAGCGGAAAAAATGGCTAATCGGATTGCCATCATTGATCAAGGAAAGATTATCGCTATTGGTACTGTTGAAGAAATAAAAAGAAAGACAAAAACAAATTCATTAGAAGAAGCTTTTTTGGCTTTGACTGGCCATGTGATTCGTGAACAAAGTGGCAATGCTGTGGAAAATCTGAGAATGCGACATCGAGTTTGGCGGAGATAACCTTTCTTAGAAAATTATGAATACCATTTACATTCTTTGGTTGAGACAATTAAAAAGATATTTTCGTTCAAGGTCAAGAATTATTGGTTCTTTAGGTCAACCCTTGCTTTTTCTAGTCGCTTTGGGTTTTGGTTTTGGGCCAATCTTTCAGAAAGCCGGTGGTGGTAATTATATTGAATTTTTGACACCAGGTATTATCGCAATGAGTATTCTTTTTTTGGCGATTTTTTCTGGGATTGAAATTATTTGGGATAGACAATTTGGATTTTTAAAAGAAACTTTAGTCGCGCCGGTTTCAAGATTAAAAATTATGATTGGTCGAACCCTGGGCGGAGCAACCGTTGCTGTACTTCAGGGTTTGATTGTTTTAATCCTTTCTTTTATTATCGGCTTTCGACCGCTTAGTTGGACGATAATGCCCTTGGCGTTAGTTTTTATGTTTCTAATCGCCCTGCTATTTACTGCTTTTGGCACGGCTGTTGCTTCAAAAATGACCGATATGCATGGTTTTCAATTAATTATAAATTTTATTGTAATGCCAATTTTCTTCTTATCTGGCGCTCTTTTTCCAATCCAAGGATTACCAAAAATAATTGCAATGGCCGTTTCGGTTAATCCATTGGCTTATGGCGTTGATGGTCTACGTGGTTCTTTGCTTGGTGTATCCCAATTTGGCCTTTTGCCCGATTTTTTCATTTTAGGAATCGTTACGATTATTTTATTATCTATTGGTAGTTATCTTTTTTCAAAAATAGAAATTTAATTATCAAAATATGTCTAGCGATTATTACAAAATTCTTGGTGTTTCAAGAGATGCTTCGCCAGAAGAGATTAAGCGGGCTTATCGGGAATTGGTCCAAAAATATCATCCAGATAAATACTATGGCAAACCAGAATATAAGGAAATGAATGAGAAATTTAAACAAATTAATGAGGCTTATCAAGTTCTTTCTGATCCAGAAAAAAGAAGAATGTATGATCAGTATGGCCCGGCCTTCGAACAAGCACGAGCAACTGGCGGTTTTGCTGGTTTTGATGGGTTTAGAGATTGGGCAACCTGGGCTGAGGCGATGAAAGATGCTGGCCAAGACTTTTCTTTTGATTTTGGTGATTTTGGTTTTGGTAATTTAGGGGATATCTTTGAAGATTTTTTCGGTGTCAGAACAGAAACTAGACGACGAGCTAGGCGCGGTCGTGATCTTCATCTGGAAGTGACGATTGATTTTCGCGAGGCGATTTTTGGTAGTGAAAAAGAAATTTCTTTAGATAAATTTAATTTATGTCCTGAATGTTTCGGCAGTGGGATAGCCAAAGATTCTAAATTTATCACTTGTTCAAACTGTCATGGTTCAGGGCAAATTTCAAAAGTTCAATCAACATTTTTTGGCCAAATAAGAACAACAACTACTTGTTCAAAATGTGGCGGCGAAGGGAAAATAGCTGAAAAAAAATGTTCAAGATGCAATGGCGAGGGTCGAATTCGAGAAAGAAAAATTTTAAAAATTAAAATTCCAGCTGGTATTGATGAAGGTGAAACAATTATTTTAAGGGGCCAGGGCGAGGCAGGAGTCAAAGGAGCGGCGGCTGGTAATTTATATCTGACTTTTCATATTAAACCGGACCCAATTTTTAAAAGAAAGGGTCAAGATATTTTGTCTGAAGAAGAAATTTCCATCTCCCAAGCCGTTTTAGGCGGAAAAGTTAAGGTTAAGACCTTAGAAGGTGAGGTGATTTTGAAAATTCCTCCTGGTACCAAACCTGGCCAAGTTTTTAAATTAAAAGGAAAAGGTGTGCCCTATCTAAAAGGTCGTGGTCGCGGCGATCAATTAGTAACTATTCATATTAAAATTCCAAAAACTTTAACAAGAAAACAAAAAGAACTATTGGAAGAATTACAAAATGAAGGCTTGTAAATGATCTCATAGACCATTGATTGAGGGCTGAAAATTGGAGGGTATAAATTTGATAAACTATTTTTAAAAGAAGGCCTAATGAGATCAAGAGAACGAATTGACTAAAGATAAAATTATATTAGAATGAAAGGATATGCCCATTGAAATAGATATCACCGGGCTAGTCATCAATTGGGAGGCAATTTTGCGCTGGGCAGATTTACCCTTTTTTATTTTACTTTGGCGTCTTATCAGTCGCGGTGGTTGGGTATTTTTTGTCATTTTGACTTTTGTCGGTTTAAAAGAAATTATAGCTTATCGAGCTGAATTGATAAAAGAAAAAAATACTCAATATGTTCTCTTGGCTATTGATGTGCCTAAAGACAACCCTCATGGTCCGGAAGTAACCGAAAGACTTTTTGCCCATCTCGCTACGGCTGGGTCAACTAAAGGTTTGAAAAAAGATTCATCGATTTTTACACAGCCACGCTTTTCTTTTGAGATTATTAGCTTAGGTGGTCGAATCCAGTTTTTAGTTAGAACTCCTCAAGAATATCGAGATTTAGTTGAAGCTGCTTTTTATGGTGAATATCCTAATGCCGAAATCCATGAAGTTGATGATTACACAAAAGAGGCGCCCGAAAAGTTTCCTCATCCTGATTATAATCTTTGGGGGACAGAAATTGTTCTTTACAATCAAGACTCCTATCCGATTCGGACCTATCCCTCCTTCGAGCATTCTTTAAGTGGGGAATTTAAAGATCCAATGTCAAACATTTTAGAAGTCTTAAACAGAATTCGTGAAGGAGAACAAGTTTGGCTGCAAATTTTAATTACTTTTGGAGGATTAGCATGGAAAAAAAGAGGGGAAAGGTTAGTTAATAAATTAATAGGCACAAAACCAAAAGAAGAAGGAGGTGGTTTAGCTGTTTTAATTTGGAAATTATTTGAAAGTGTGTCGACTTTTATCTATGATACGATTTTTGGTGGCGTTTACGGAATCGGCGAGAAATCAATAAAAGAAGAACCACCTTCTTTAATAAGTTTTCTTTCTCCTGGCGAAAAAGATGTTGTCGCTGCCATTCAGAGAAAAATTTCTAAAATTGGTTATCGGACAAAATTTCGGATTATCTATTTAGCAAGAAAAGAAGTTTATGATGTTCATCGGGTCATTCCAGGTGTTTTGGGCATGTTGAATCAATTTAATACTTTAGATATGAATGGTTTTAAACCAGATGATACAGTAAAAACCGTGCCCCCATCTTTTTCTCTCGCCCCAACCAAAGGGTTAATCAGAAAACAAAATGAAATTTTAAAGGCTTATCGAGAAAGAAGTTTTCGCCGGGGGACAAATGGCTATATTTTAAATATTGAAGAATTAGCCACCCTTTATCATTTTCCAGTGGCGACCGTTGAAGCACCGTTAATTAAAAAGACCGGCAGCAAAAAGGGTGAACCACCCTTTACTTTACCGATCAAAGAAACCTTCTGAAAATTAATTTCAATTAATTTCTGAAATTAGAATAATTTTTTGATTAATGGCCCGACTGGCGTATCGTCGATTTGATAGCCGAAATTTTTTATTTTAGATCTAATTTCGTCAGCCGCTGACCATTGCTTTTCTTTTCTCAATTTTTCCCGCTGAGAAATTAATTTCTTGACTTGACGAGGAATTTTTTGCGCTTTCTCTTGAATTTCCTTTAATTTTAAGCCAAAAATTTTGTCAAAATTAATTAAGGTAGCAATTTTATCAGCCAATGAATATCTTCTTTCTTTGATTAAATTCCAACTTAGGGCCAATGCCTTGGGTAAATCTAAATTGTCATTAATGGCCATTAAAAAATTTTTTCTCACCGCTTGAATTACTTTACCTGGTTTTAAACAAAAACTCATATTTTCATAAAGATTATTTAAAGCATTTTGGGCTGAGTCAAGAGATTGCCAAGAAAAACTTAATGGTGATTGCCAGTGAGTAGTCAAACAGAGATAACGTAAACTTAAGGGATGATAGCCACGATCAATAATTTCTTGTAAGGTAATGAACCGACCGGTTGATTTAGCCATTTTTTCTTGGTCTAAAAGTAAAAATTCACCGTGAAGCCAGTAGTAAGCGAGAGGTTTTTGATAGGCGGCTTCAGCTTGAGCCATCTCGTTTGGGTGATGAATGGAAAGATGATCAATACCACCACAATGAATGTCAAAAGGAATACCTAAGTTTTTAATACTCATCGCTACGCACTCTGTATGCCAACCGGGGAAGCCAACTCCCCAGGGTGAAGACCATTCCATTTGTCTTTTGACACCAGGCGGAGAAAATTTCCATAAGGCAAAATCAGTTGGATTTCTTTTTTCTTTCATTTCTACTCTGATGCCCGGCCTAATTTCTTCTTTTTTTAAACGAGCCAATTTACCATAGCTTGGCAGTTTTGAAGTGTCAAAATAAAGACCATCACTCGTCCGATAAGTAAAACCATTTTTTTCCAATTTTTTTATTAACTCAATTTGATCTTTAATCGTTTGGCTGGCTTTAACCCAATGGTTTGGTGGGATAATATTTAAATCTTTGAGATTTTTTTTAAAAGCGGCAGTATAGAATTGAGCAATTTGCCAAGCAGTTTTTTTCTCTTTCTTGGCTGCTTCTTCAACTTTATCTTTGCCTAAGTCAGCATCAGATGTTAAATGGCCGACATCAGTGATATTCATCACATGTTTGACTCGATAGCCATTATACAAAAGCACTCTTTTTAAAATATCTTCAAAAATATAAGTTCGGAGATTGCCTAAATGAGCATAATTATAGACAGTCAAGCCACAAGTATAGAGACCAACCTTTTTATCCCTAATTGGTTTAAAAACCTCCTTTCTCCTGGTCAACGAGTTGAATAATTTCAGTGGCATATTTTTAATTTTATCAAGACTTGACAAATTGTCAAAATTATGTTTTAATAAAACAGGTTGATAAATTTAATCTTATTATTAATCTTAAATTTATGAATATAAACGTAGAACAAAAAGAAAACGTCGATGAAAAAGCGATTCAAAACGAAATAGAGGTTACTAACAAACAGATCGAAAAATTAAACAAAGAATTGGCTATAGCCGAAGAACAAGGTAATAGAGAATTAGCTCAGACCATCAGAGAAGTAATTCACAACTTTACCAAAAAATTAGAATCGCTACAAAAAGGCATTATTCCTGAACCAGAAGAATAGAAATGAAGAAAAATAATAAAATTCTTATTGGCACTTCCGGTTGGAATTACTTTCACTGGCGAAGAATTTTTTATCCAGTAAATTTAAATTCTCAGGAATTACTTTCTTACTACGCTCAACATCTTTCTACTGTTGAAATTAATTCTTCTTTTTATCATCTTCCGCAAGAAAAGACATTTCTGCATTGGCGAGAAAAAGTACCAAAAAATTTTTTATTTTCCGTAAAAGTTTGGCGGCGGATTACCCATCTCAAAAAATTGAATCAAACTGAAGATGATTTAAAAACTTTTTGGCAGCGATCTCTAGTTCTCAAAGAGAAATTAGGTCCCTTATTATTTCAATTTCCACCTTCTTTTAAATTAAATCAGATAAGATTTAAAAAATTTTGTCAATTTCTTAGAAAATTGGTTGGGAAAAATCAAAAGGCAAGCTTTGAATTTAGAAATGAAAGTTGGTTTTCTTCAGAAGTTTATAAAATTTTAAGAAAATATAACTTTGCTCTTTGTTGGGCCGACGCCCCTTGTTATCCTTATAAAGAAGTGGTTACCGCTGATTATCTTTATCTTCGTCTCCATGGTCATGAGCAACTTTATGCTTCAAAATATACAAAAAGACAGTTAGAGGCTTACGCCAAAAAAATAAAAGAATTTTTTAAGAAAGGAAAAATGATTTATGTCTATTTTGATAACGATGCTTATGGTTATGCCATCGAAAATGCCTTAGAACTGAAAAAGTTATTAAAAAAATGAATTTCGATCAAAAACTAAAGAAAGAGTTAGGCAAAAATTTGAAATTTAATGAACCATTAAAAAAATGGACAACCTTTCGCATCGGTGGACCGGCTAGATATTTTTTTCTAGCCAAAAGCGGAAAAGATTTAATTAAAGCAGTTACTTTAGCTAAAAAATTAAAAATTCCATATTTTATTTTAGGTGGGGGGAGTAATTTATTATGTAGTGATGTGGGATATAATGGATTAATTATCAAAATTCAAAATTCAAAATTCAAAATTCAAAATTCAAAAATTTTGGCTGAAGCGGGAACGAAGTTAAGTCAATTAGTAAGAATTTCTTTAGAAAGAAAATTAACTGGTTTAGAATGGGCGGCTGGTATTCCTGGGACTTTGGGTGGAGCCATTCACGGCAATGCTGGTTGGCCATCTAAGAGAAAAAATATTTCCACTGTTGTCGAAAGTGTTGAAGTGTTAAAGATTGATGATGGTAAATTAAAAATTGAAAAATTTTCTCGGCACGATTGTCAATTTGGTTATCGGGCAAGTATTTTTCAAAAAAATAATAATTTGGTTATTCTTTCCGCTCTTTTAAAATTAAAAAAGGGAAATAAAGAAAAAATTAAAAAAGAGATTATAGAAATTTTAAAAATAAGACAAAAGAAAATTCCCCAAGGTTTTTCTGCCGGTTGCATTTTTAAAAATTCAAAATTCAAAATTCAAAATTCAAAATTACTAAAAGAATATCCACAATTGAAAGAATTTAAAAAATCTGGTATTATTCCTACCGGATGGTTAATTGAAAAATTAGGTCTTAAAGGCAAAAAAATCGGTGGCGCTAAAATTAGCGAAAAACACGCTAATTTTATTATTAATCAAGGGGGGGCCAAAGCCAAAGATGTTTTAAAACTTATTAATTTAATTGAGAAAATGGTTTTAAAGAAATTTAATCTTAAATTAGAAAAAGAAATAAAATTAATTGGTTTCTAATCTTGACATTTTTTTAGAATTAATTATTATTTAATTTCTTCCAAAGAAATTAGAGTATGTCCAAGAAAAAAGATTTTATTGAAGTTGAAGGAGTAGTTGAAGAACTATTACCATCGGCTAATTTCCGGGTCAGATTAGATGATGGAAGGCTAATTCTTGCTTATTTAGGTGGCCGATTAAGATTGAATAAAATTAAAATTTTACCTGGCGATCGAGTAAAAGTGGAGATGAGTTCTTACGATTTAACAAAGGGCCGAATTGTTTATAGATACTAAATAATAGAAAATAAATAAAAACGTAAATTAAACATCTTTTATCTATTTTCATTTTCTAACATCTTTTATTTTAGTGTAGCGCCTATGAAGGTTCGTTCGTCGGTTAAAAAAATTTGTCGATCTTGTAAAATCGTTCGTCGAAAAAAAAGACTCTATGTCATTTGTCAAAATCCAAAACACAAACAGCGTCAAGGATAAACTACCACCAAACTCAAAACTCAAAAATCAAATTTAAAAATGAAAATATAAAATTAAAAATTTATCCCTCATTCTTAATTCAAAATTATAAATTACTTTAATATAATATGGCTCGGATTGCCGGCATCAATTTACCACCAAATAAAAGGGTTGAAATTGGCTTAACCTATATTTTTGGTATTGGTAAATCTTTAGCCAACCATATTTTAAAAATTACTAAAGTCAACCCAGATAAGAAAATTCGCGATTTAACGACTGAAGAAATTGAGAAAATTAAAAATATAATTGAAAAAGAGTATAAAGTTGAAGGAGACCTTCGTCGAGAAATTTCAGCCAACATTCGAAGATTAAAAGAAATTGGTTGCTATCGGGGGGTACGACATACTAGACAATTACCAGTTCGAGGCCAAAGAACAAGAACAAATTCTCGAACGGTCAGGGGTAATGTCCGGAGAACAATGGGTTCCGGTCGTCGACCGCCGGCTAAAAAAGTTTAATAGTTTAATTATTTTTCTATGTCAGAAAAGGTTAGTTCTAAAAAATCTTCACCAAAAGCTTCTAAAGCATTAAAACAAATATCACGTGGTCGAATTTATATTTATTCTACCTACAATAACACAATTATTACTGTTACTGATTTACAAGGCAACGTTATTTGTTCTTCTAGTGCTGGTCGGCTCGGTTTTAGTGGCCCTAAAAAAGCCACCCCACATGCTGCCGGGATTGTAGCAAAAAATGTGATGGAAGAAGCCAAGAAATTTGGTCTTAAAGAGGCTCAAATTCTTGTTAAGGGTATTGGTACAGGTAGAGATGCAGCAGTAAGAGCAGTTTGTGAGTTTGGTCTTAATATTACCTCAATCAAAGATATTACACCTATTCCTCATAATGGCTGTCGACCACCAAAAATAAGAAGAGTATAGACAAAATAAAAATTAAATTAAATATGGCTAAATATTTAGACGCTAAATGTAAAATTTGTCGCCGTGAAGGGAAGAAGATGTTTTTAAAAGGTGAAAAATGTTATACGGCTAAATGTCCAATCATTAAGAGAAAATATCCGCCTGGTCTTCATGGACCAAAGGGGTATCCTAAGCTTTCGACTTATGGTATTCAACTGAGAGAAAAACAGAAATTAAAAAGAACTTACGGCATTTTAGAAAAACAATTAAAGATTTATTACCGAAAAGCACTAAGAATGGCTGGTAATACAGAAGAAAATTTGCTAAAATTATTAGAACGAAGAATAGACAATGTAGTTTATAAAGCAGGATTTTCTTCGTCGATTAATCAAGCTCGACAGATAGTCAATCATCGTCATTTGGTGGTTAATGGTCGTCCAGTTAATATTCCTTCTTATCTAGTCAGACCAAACGAAGAGATAGCATTAAAAATGAATAGTTCTTTGAGAGAAAAAATAAAAACTGAAATTGCTAAGGCTAAAGAGAGGGGAAGAATTAGGCCAGAATGGTTTTTTGTCGATGAAGAAAAATTGACGATTAAAATTTTAAGAAAACCTGAGGCCGAAGATTTGCCAAAAGATTTCGACATGAGAGCAATTATTGAATTTTATAGCCGATAAATTAAAATATATAACCCTTCTTTTTTCTTAATCTTCTAATCGATTTAATTATTTAATCAATTTAAATTTATGGAGCCAATTCTTTTACCAACAAAAATTGATTATCAAGAAGATAAGGAAAATAAAAATAAAGGATTGATTACTATTGAACCATGTTATCCGGGCTATGGAATAACCTGGGGTAGTGCTATCCGAAGAGTTCTACTTTCATCTTTGCCCGGGGCGGCGGTGACGGCTGTGAAAATAAAAGGCGTAAAGCATGAATTTTCTACCATTCCTTTTGTTCAAGAAGATGTTTTACAGATTATTTTAAATTTAAAACAATTAAGGGTTAAACTTTATTCAGAAGAAGAAATAAGATTAAACCTTAAAATTAAAGGAGAAAAAAAAGTTTATGCTAAAGATATCGAAAAAAATGCTCAAGTAGAAATAGTTAATCCTAATCTTTTGATCGCTACCCTTACTGATAAAAGAGCAAATTTAGAAATGGAGATTTTTGTCAATAAGGGTCGCGGCTATGTACCAGTTGAAGAGAGAAAGGAAGAAAGAGAAATTGGGAAAATTTTTATTGATGCTATTTTTAGTCCAATAAGAAAAGTTGGTTTAAAAGTAGAGAATGTAAGAGTTGGCGAAAAAACAAATTTCGATAAATTAACCTTAATGATCGAGACAGACGGAACGATAACTCCATTGGAAGCATTTATTCAAGGAGCTGAATTGTTAAAAGACCAATTTTTTTATTTACTCACTAAAAGCAAATCTCTCGAGTCAGAAAAGTTTGGAGAAGAAAAAAGAGAAGAAAAAAAAGACAAGAAGATAAAAAAGAAAAAGGAAAAGCCAAAGAAAAAGTAGATATACAATATATATTAATAATGACTAAATATAAATTTTTTTATAATTTGTAATGAGGATTTAATATTTGCCAAAAAGGTATGCGGCACCGGAAAAAGAAAAAAATTTTAGACAGAAACAGAGATCAAAGAAAAATGCTTCTACGAAATCTCGCCACATCTTTGATTAAAGAAGGAAAAATTAAAACAACCTTAGCAAAAGCAAAGTTTTTAAGACCGAAAATTGAAAGACTCATTACGACTGGCAAGAAAGGAGACCTTACAGCCAGAAGAAGACTTTTATCCTTTTTTCAGGACGAAAAAATAGTCAAAAAAATTTTAGAAGAAATTTCACCCCGTTATCAAGAAAGAAGGGGTGGTTATACAAGAATAGTAAAAATAGGAAGAAAAAGAACAGATAAAGCCAAAATGGCTATTATCGAATTAGTTCAATAGAAATTGATAAAAACTATGGCGTCGAAAATCTATACTATTGATGCTGCCAATAAACCATTAGGAAGGTTGGCTTCTCAAATTGCTACTCTTTTAATTGGTAAACATAAAACAGGCTTCGTGCCATACAAAGATTTGGGCGATATTGTTTTGGTTAAAAATATTGAAAAAATAAAATTTACTGGCAAGAAATTAGAACAAAAAAAATATTATCATCATACTGGCTATCCGGGCGGTTTGAAAACAAAAAAATTAAAAGAATTATTTGAAAAAAATCCAAAAGAAGTTTTAATTAGAGCTGTTAGTCGGATGTTGCCGAAAAATAAATTAAGAAAATTTAGAATTAAAAGATTAAAATTTATTCCATAAAAATTTATGCCAAAAATAAAAAAAATAATTTCTGAAAAAGAAAAAATAGTTGAAGAAAAAGAAAAAGATTTTTTTGTCGCCACCGGTAAAAGAAAAAGCGCTGTTGCTCAAGTTAAATTAAAACTAAAAAGCAAAGACAAAATTCTCGTTAATCAAAAAGATTATCAAAAATATTTTCCATTTTTTACTTGGCAAAAGATTATTTTAGACCCCCTGAAAGTACTGAAACTGCAAAATGTTGAAATTTTAGTCAAAGTAAAAGGTGGAGGTTTACAGGCTCAGGCCGAAAGTATCAGATTGGGCATTTCTCGAGCGCTGGTCAAAGCTAATCCGGAATGGAGAAAAATTTTAAAACCTTTAGGCTTTCTGAAAAGAGATTCACGTATCAAAGAAAGGAAAAAACCAGGTTTAAAAAGAGCAAGAAGGGCGCCGCAGTGGCAGAAGAGATAAATTATGGTTCAATCTTATTCTTTTTCCAAAAATACACTTTATTTAATGGTGGCTTATATTTTTCAAAAAGTATTAGCCTTTTTTTATTTTATTTTTTTGGCTCGTTATCTTGGCACCGATGGGATGGGTAAATATTCTTTTGCTCTTTCTTTTGTTGCTATCTTTTCTGTCTTCCTTGATTTGGGATTTTCTACCGTTTTAACTCGAGAAACGGCCAAAGACAAAGATAGGTCCAGCGAATATTTAAGTAATAGTTTGACTTTTAAAATTATTCTTTCTTTTTTGATTTATTTTTTCATTATTATAGTCATTAATTTGTTGGGCTATCCAGTAATCACTAAACAAACGGTTTATTTAGCCGCTTTAATGATGATTCTTCAATCATTGGCCGTGACCTGTTACTCAACTTTAAGAGGTTGGCAAAATTTAAAGTATGAAAGTTTGGGTATTATCATCGATCAGGTTATTTATGTGGGTCTTGGCTTTCTTTTTATTTTTTTAAAATTTCCTTTGCCAATTTTAATGTTGCCCCTAATCTTAGGTTCTATTTTCTATCTTCTTTATCCTTTATTAGTAATTAAAAAATTAAAAATCCCAATTCGTTTTTCTTTAGATAAAAAGGTTCTTTCTTATTTTTTTAAGATTGCCCTACCGATTGTCGTAGCCATTATTTTTTCTAATATTTTTTCTCAAATTAATACCGTCCTACTTTCTTTTCTTAGCGAAGATAAATTTGTCGGCCTGTTTTCAACGGCTTTTCGTTTACCCCAAGCCCTACTTTTTATCCCTCTGGCTTTTGGCACCTCGACCTTTCCAGCTTTTAGTTATTATTATGCTAAAGCCCGAGATTTCTTAGATAAAGTTTTTAGCCGGGTGGTTTTTTATCTCATTATTTTTGCTTTACCAATTTTAGCAGCTGGTATTATTTTAGCACCTCAAATTATTTTATTGATTTATGGTTCAGAATTTATTGGGTCTGTTTTATCATTACAAATTTTATTACTGGCACTGGTTTTTATGTTTCTTGATTTTCCTTTCAGTTCTCTTTTAACAGCTGCTGATCGACAGAAATTTAATGCCATTTCCCGAGGTTTGGCTTTAGCCATTAATATTCTTTTAAGTTTTATTTTTATCCCCAAACTTCTACACCTTGGCGCCAGTCTTGCTTACGCGGTGAGTTTTTTTATTTTCTTTTCTCTTCAACTTGTCTGGATTAGAAAAGTGGTGAAAATTGATTTAAGATATTTTGGTAAAAAAATTTTTTTAATTTTATTAGCGACCACATTAATGAGTTTTTTTATTTTTTTTATAAAAGATAAAATGCATATCATTTTTACTATTTTTGTTGGTCTCATTTTTTATTTATTGGCTATTTATTTATTAAAAGCCTTGGACAAAGATGACTTAAAAGAAATCAAAGATCTTTTTTTGAAATCAGTGATGAAAAAAGAAATGTTGGTAGAGAAAACAGAGAATCTAGAATAAGAATTTTTTATAAAAAAATTCGGCGAGAACCAAAAGTGTTGCCGTTTTTAATTTCAATGCTTCTTTGAAAATTTGTCAATAATTTTTTTTCTGATAAAATAATCAAACTATGAAACTCTCGATTATTATTGTTAATTGGCAAACGAAAAATTTCTTAGAAAAATGTTTAAAATCTATTCAAAGTTATGGTAAGAACTATAGCGAGAATATAGATTTTGAAACCATTGTGATTGACAATAATTCAAATGACGAAAGTCGAAAATTTTTATCTGAATTCAAAATTCAAAATTCAAAATTCAAAATTATTTTAAATCATAAAAACCTCGGTTTTGCTCGGGCGGTCAATCGGGGGATAAAATTATCAAAAGGTGAGTACATTTTACTTTTAAATCCAGACACAGAAATCAAGGAAAATACTTTTAAAATACTTGAGTTTATGGAAAGTCATTTAAAGATTGGTGTTTGTGGTGGTAAAATTTTAAATTCTGATGGTACTCTTCAAAATTCAGTCAGAAAATTTCCTAATCTCGTCTCCCAAATTTTTGTCTTATTAAAAATTCATCATTTCTTTAGAAATTTTAAACCAATTAGGAATTATTTTGCCTTAGACTTTGATTATAGTAAAACCCAAGAAGTTGATCAGGTTATGGGTTCGTTTTTTATGGTGAGAAAAAAATTGATTGAGGAAATTGGTTTCTTTGACGAAAAATTCTTTCTCTGGTTTGAAGAAGTTGATTTTTGTCGGCGAGCGAAAAAGGCTGGCTGGCAAATTTATTATTATCCAGAAGCAGAAATCATTCATCAAAAAGCAACCAGTTTTTCACAAGTTTCACCTTTTAAAAATCAGTGGCAATTTAATCAATCTTTGTTATACTATTTTAAGAAACATCATTCTTTTTTTAGTTGGTTTATTTTACTACTTCTTCAACCAATCAGTTTACTTCTTTCTTTAATCGTCTCGTTCTTGCCTGGGATTAAAAAACTTAAAAAACTATAACCAGCAATCAGCAACTAACAACTAGCAACCAACAACCAACAAATAATAACTAATAATTAATAACTATCCTATGACACCAGAACAACTAAATTTTATTCGCGATGCTTATCTTCACCAGCGGGAACAAAGAGGAGTTTTTGATACTAAGGCTTCTTTTCTTGTCGGTGTTTCCGGCATTATTTTTGCTTTAAGTATGGGACGGACCGAAAAAATTGGCTTTTTAATTATTGCTGTGGCCGCTCTCATTTCCTTGATTTTAACTATCTGGGCAGTCAGTTATCCATTTCCTCGACCAAGTAAAGGCGTTTTTAGTCTCCTTTGTTGGTCTGGCTTTATTGGTTTTAAAAATGGTGAGTATGAGAAAAAAATCAAAGAGGTGATTAGTAGTGAAGAAAAAATGGCCCAGGAATATTTGAAAGAGATTTATGCTCTTTCTAAATATTCGATCGAGCCAAAAGCAAAAATGGTCAGAACCGCCAGTTTTATTCTTTCTCTCAGTTTGATAGCTGGCCTTTTTATTTTAATTCTTGGTATTTAAATGAGAGTTTTTTTTCAAAAGCCATATCTAATCTTTTTATTATTAATTGTTTTTTTTGAACTACTTTCCTTTTTGGGTTATCTTGTCCCTTTAATTAATCGTTTTGCCTTTCTGCTTATCAGTCTTAGTTTTCTTTTTTTAACTTTTTGGAAGTTGGAATATGGCATTTTTGTTCTTTTAGCTGAACTTTTTATTGGTTCAAAGGGTTATCTTTTTTATTTACCAATTGGCCCAATCAAAATTTCTCTTCGAATGATTCTTTTTAGTTTAGTAATGTTGATTTGGTTGATTGGAATTATCCGAAAAAAATATAAATTAAATTTTCTTCACTCAAAATTTTTTAAATTCTATTTTCTATTTTCTATTTTCTATCTCTGGGGTGTTTTAGCTGGTTTCCTTTATCGCAATTCAAAAGATTTAATTTTTTTCGATGCCAATGCTTGGCTTTATTTTCTTCTTGTTTTTCCAATTTTCGACGTCATTAAAAAAGAACATTTAGATAAAATTTTTAAAATTTTATCTGCGGCGATAAGCTGGTTAGCCATTAAAACCTTTATTCTCTTTTTTATCTTTACTCACCAGATTCCTTTTATTACCATTGATCTCTATCGCTGGACAAGGCGGCATGGTTTAGGAGAAATTACTCAACTTGATTCTTTTTATCGTATTTTTTTGCAATCGCAGATTTATTCTTTAATTGGTTTTTTTATTTTTCTATCTATTTTTGTTTTTTTATTGAAAAAGAAGAAAGTAAGTTTTTTTTCTTTCCTTTCTCTTTTTCTATCTGTTGTGCCAATTTTGATAAGCTTTTCACGAAGCTTCTGGCTAGGATTTGTTTTCACTTTGATAATTTTCTTTCTTTTTCTTAAAATAAAAGAAAATTTTTCTTGTTTTGATTTAGGTAAAATATTTTTCATTATTTTGTTAGTTTTTCTGCTTTCCTTTGGTTTGATTTGGCTTTCTTTAAGACTGCCGCCAAAAATTAGAATAGATTTAGCCAGTTTGGTTGAGAAAAGAATGGAGATAGAAGAACCAGCCACCTCGTCAAGACTATTACAGTTACCTCATCTTCTCGACGCTATTTTAGAAAAACCAATTTTTGGTGCTGGTTTTGGCAAAACCATTTCTTATTTTTCTACCGATCCAAGAATTTTAGGTTATTATACGACCTATGCTTTTGAGTGGGGATACTTAGACATCTGGTTAAAAATTGGTTTCGTTGGCTTAAGCGTCTTTCTGATTTTTATCGGAAAGATTTTTAAAGAAGGATGGAAAATAGTTGAAAATTGTAAATTGAAAATTGAGAATTTCCAAAAATCTCTAATTCTTGGTTTATTGTCTGGTCTGGTGGCTTTAGGAATGACTCATTTTACCTCACCTTACCTCAACCACCCTTTGGGTATAGGTTATTTAATTATTTGTTTAACTATTTTTAACCAAATATCATATGAAAGTGGCTATTCAAATTGTCACTTGGAATAGTTTGAAGTTTTTACCTGATTGTCTAAAAGCAATTAAAGCCCAAACGTATCAAAATTTTTCTATTCTTATTATTGACAATGCTTCTCAGGATGGTACACGTGAGTATTTACAAAAAAATTTTCCTGAAATTAATATATTAAGAAATAATAGAAATTTAGGCTTTGCCACGGCTCATAACCGAGGCTTAAGATTAAATCAAGGCGATGACTATATTTTAGTTATCAACCCCGATATCATTTTAGAAAAAGATTGGTTAGAAAAAATTTTACCCATCATTGAAGAAGATAGAGAAATTGGCGCCATTGGCGGTAAACTTCTTAAAATTTATACAAGTGATTTTGAGTTAGAGGAAAAAGTCAAAACAAAAATTATTGATTCAACTGGCTTAAAAATTTTTAAATCAAGAAGAGTCATTGATCGAGGTGAAGGAGAATTAGATTGTGGTCAGTATAATAAGAAAGAAGAAGTTTTTGGTCTATCAGGTGCCTGCGTTTTATATCGTCGTCAAGCTCTCGAAGATATAAAGATTATTATTAATAAAAAAAAATCAAATACGAACCCACAAATATCTAAAGATGAATATCTTTGTGAAAAATTCATTATTGATGGAAAAGTAAAGAGAGAGTGTGGCGAATATTTTGATGAAGACTTCTTTTCTTATAAAGAAGATGTTGATTTAAGTTGGCGTTTAAGATTAAGAGGTTGGAAAATTTTTTATTATCCTCAAGCTATAGCTTATCACTATCGTCAAGTCTATAGTCAAGGCAAGAAAATTAAAGAAATTATAAAAAGAAGAAAAGAAAAGTCGCCCCTGGTGAATTACCTTTCCTATCGTAATCACTTATATTGTCTGATAAAAAATGATTTTTTCATTAATTTTTTAAAAGATTTACCCCTGATTATTTTTTATGAATTGAAAAAATTATTTTATCTTTTTTTCTTCGAACAAAAAACTTTAAAGGGGTGGTGGGAAATTCTTAAAAATTTGCCAAAAATAATTAAAAAAAGAAAATATATTATGAAAAATAAAAAAATTTCTTCTCAAGAAATAAGAAAATGGTTTCAATAATTATTGTTAATTACAATCAAAAAAATCTTTTGAAGCAATTTTTAAGGGGGATCAACCTCATTAAGCCAAAAATTGATTATGAAATTATTATTGTTGATAATGCTTCGAGCGATGGAAGTCAAAAATTTCTTGAGGAGTGGAAGCAGAGGATAGCAGGACCAGTTAAATTTATTCTAAACAAAAAAAATATAGGTCTGGCAGCCGCCTTAAATTTAGGTGTTAAAAAAGCCGAGGGTAAATATCTTCTCATTCTTAATCCAGATGTAGTGGTCTTAGAAAATTCTATTGAAAAACTCTATCAATTTATGGAAAAAAATCCTCAAGTTGGTGTTTGCGGGCCAAAACTTTTAAATCCTGATCGAAGTATCCAGCCATCCTGTTATCGTTTTCCAAAATGGTATATTCCTATCTTAAGAAGAACATTTTTGGGCCAATTTTCATGGGCTAAGAAAAAGATTGATTATTATTTAATGGCTGATTTCGATCATCAGGTAAATAAAGAAGTTGACTGGCTTTTAGGTGCCTGCTTAATGATTAGGAAAGAAGCTTTGGAAGAGATCGGTTTTTTTGATGAAAGATTTTTTCTCTATTTTGAAGATGTTGATCTTTGTCGAAAAATGAAATTACATGGTTGGCGTGTCGTTTATCTTGCTCAGTCAGAAATGTTTCATTATTATCAAAGAGCTTCAGCCGAACAAGAGGGTTTTTATGCTTTATTTTCAAAAACAACTTGGATTCACATTTTCAGTGCCATCAAATATTTCTTTAAATGGCGAAAAGATAAAAATCAATTTTCTCTTTTCTAATCCTATGTGGTTATTTTTAACTATTCTTGCCTATTTTTTTAGTTCGATTGCCGCAACGATTGATAAGTTTTTAATTTCCAAGAAAATTCCTCAGTCAATCAGTTATGCTTTTTATATTGGGACTTTGAGTATTTTGGCTCTCTTTTTAATTTTTATCGGCGGTTTAGTCTGGCCAACTTTTGAATATTTTTTACTTTCTCTATTGACCGGTGCTTTATTTATTTTATCTCTCATTTTCTTTTTTGAAGCCTTAAGAATTAACGAAGCTTCGAGAATTGTTCCTTTGGTTGGTAGTTTTTTGCCAATTTTCTCTCTTCTTCTCAGTTTTATATTTTTAGAGGAAAAATTAACTACCTTCAGTTTAATTGCTTGTTTCTTTCTTATTTTAGGAAGTTTTTTAATGAGCCTTAGATTTAATGCGGGTAAAAATTATTTTATTCAAGGTTGGGTTTTTATTATTCTTGCCTCTTTTTTATCTGCCCTTTCTTTTGTTCTTTCAAAGATAATTTATCTTCGTCTTCCTTTTTTGAGTGGTTTTATCTGGATTCGTCTCGGCAGTTTTGTTTTTAGTTTGAGTTTGCTTTTACCAAAAAAGATAAGGTCAATTATTTGTCAATCTTTAAAAACGACTCAACCAAAAACTTCTTTGCTTTTTCTGATAAACCAAGGGGTGGCGGTCCTTTATTTTGTTCTTTTAAACGTAGCCATTTCTTTAAATAGCGTTTCTTTAGTCAACGCCCTTCAAGGTATTCAATATGTTTTTATTTTTTTCTTTGCTCTAATTATTTCAAAAAAATTCCCCCATCTTTTTCAAGAAGAATTAGAGAAAAAGGTTATTTTTCAAAAAATCATCGCCATTATTTTAATTTTCATTGGCCTTTCTTTTCTTGCTTTCTTTAAATAATATGGCTATTCTCAAAAAAATCATTTTTATTATTCTCTTGACAACCGTTTTTCTCTCTGGCTTCTACTTTTTGTCAGAAAAAATTGAAAGAGACAATTTAGCAAAGGAAACAACCTTTGGTGTAACTTTCAGTCGAAAAAAGATTGAGGCTTTAAACTTAGATTGGCGTGAGGTTTATCAAGCCATTTTAGATGACTTAAAAGTGAAAAAAATTCGTCTGTCCGCCTATTGGGATGAGATTGAAAAAAAAGCAGGCGAATATGATTTTCGAGTTTTAGACTGGCAAGTGGAGAAAGCGGAGAGAAAAAATATCGAGATTATTTTAGCCGTTGGTCAAAAATTGCCAGGCTGGCCAGAATGTCATTTGCCTGACTGGGTAAAAAATTTAAAAAAAGAACAAAGAGAGTCTCGTCTCCTTATTTTTTTAGGCAAGGTGATTGAAAGATACAAAGGAAAACAGATGATTAAAGCCTGGCAATTAGAAAATGAGCCGTTTTTAACTTGGTTTGGTCTTTGTCCGTCTTTTGATGAAAAATTTTTTGCCCAAGAAGTTGATTTTGTCCGAAGATTAGATCAACGTCCAATTATTGTTTCTGAAAGCGGCGAACTTTCTACCTGGTTACCAGCCAGTCGTTATGCCGATATTTTAGGCGTAACCATGTATCGAGTGGTTTGGAATAAATATTTTAAATATTTCACCTATCCCTATCCAGCCAGTCTTTATTTTTTAAAAGGCGAGGCGATCAAAAAATTGACGAAGATAAAAAAAATTATCTGTCTTGAATTGCAGGCTGAGCCGTGGTCAGATAGACCATTGCTTCTTACCCCCTTGGCCGAACAGAAAAAAATTATGAATCTTGATAAGTTTAAAAAGATTATTGAATTTGCTAAAAGAGCTGGTTTTTCTGAATATTATTTTTGGGGTGTTGAGTGGTGGTACTGGTTAAAAGAGCAGGGTGATTCTTCTTTTTGGAATGAGGCCAGACTGCTTTGGCAACCTTGAAAAAATAAAAGAATTTGTTATAATGTAAAAACTTAGTTATTTTCATTTGTTTGCGGGGTCGTCTAATGGTAGGACAGTGGCCTTTGGAGCCATTAATCTTGGTTCGAGTCCAAGCCCCGCAGCTATTTTTTTATATATAATATAATTTAATTTTTGAGAAACAATAAGGATTAATACATCATAATTCTATAATTCTATGTTAATTAAATACAAAATTTATTTGTTTGGTCAGCCAGTCGTTTTGTTTAATTAAACAATACAAAAATCCAGTAATTTTTATCTTTCGAAAAATATTTTCTTGATATAAATATAAAAAGATTTATTATTTTTCTTTAAAAGCAAAAACGTAGGCCCCGTATTACTCTCTTTGGTTAGAAAGATAATTTTTTTATAATACTTTTCATTTTTCCATATAGATGATTTTTATTTCTCTTCCTTGTTTTCTTAAGAATTCAATGGTTTGTTCAATGAGTTTTATTTCATCTGTTCCGAGATTATTACTTCTCAAATCAAGACTCGTCACTTTATTATTCCCATCCTTCAAAGTCTCAGCTAATATTTTCATCCCTTCTAGTCCGAGACGGTTATATCTCAAATCAAGACTCGTCACCTTATTATTCTCATCCTTCAAAGCCTCAGCTAATATCTCCATCCCTTCTGGTTCGAGACTATTACCACTCAAATCAAGACTCGTCACCTTATTATTCTCATCCTTCAAAGTCTCAGCTAATATTTTCATCCCTTCTGGTCTGAGATCATTACTTCCCAAATCAAGACTCGTCACTTTATTATTCC